>BDTL01000252.1 GCA_002898115.1 bacterium BMS3Bbin02
ACAAGCTGATGCTGAGTTCCTGGCTGGGTGGTTGTCATGAGATCGGGTGGGGCCGACCGAACTCGGTTCGGTCGGCCCCACCCTTAAATCACTCGCTGTCTACTGCGATACGCCCTTGACGAACCACTCCATGCCAAGCATCGAGCCATCGTCCATACAAGAGCCGGCTGCGACCTGCTCGGTACCGTCGCCATCAACGATCGGACCGCAGAAGACGTCAGTGGTTCCGGCCTGGAACTCCGCCATCTTTGCGGTAATCGTGTCCTGGGTTTCCTGAGAGACCCTGTCCGAGAACGGTGCAAGGCTGATGATGCCGTCGTCGAGACCACCCCAGTACGACTCACTACCGTCGTAGGTGCCTGCCATCAATGCGTCAATGATCGAGATGTATTTCACTCCCCAATCCCAAACCGGACCGGTCAAGACAGAGTCGCCAACGATCTGGGAGAGATCCGAGTTATACGATATCGATACAGCACCGGCTGCCTGAGCGGCCTTCTGAGGTTCGGTCGTGTCCTGGTGCTGAGCGATGACGTCAGCGCCCGCGGCCAACAGTGCCTCGGCTGCTTCCTTCTCGGTCGGAGGATCGAACCAGGTGTTGGTCCATACCACGCGAACGTCGACGTCAGGGTTCACCGACTGGGCGCCGAGAGTGAACGCATTGATGCCGCGGATGACCTCCGGGATTGGGAATGCGGCCACGTAGCCGAGGATATTCGACTCGGTTGCGGCACCGGCGGCTATGCCTGAGAGGTACCGCGGCTGATACATGCGACCAAACACCGTCGATACGTTCGGTGCATTCTTGAAGCCCGAAATATGTACGAACTGCGTATCGGGGAATTCGGCAGCAACGGTGATCGTCGGATCCATGTATCCGAACGATGTCGCAATGATGAGATCAAAACCCTTGTTGGCGAAGTCACGGATCACGCGCTCAGAGTCCGGACCCTCGGCGACGTTCTCGATAAACGTCGTCTCGACCTTGTTACCGAACTTCGCTTCGACAGCCTCGCGCCCTAGATCGTGTTGAAACGTCCAACCCAGGTCGCCGATCGGTGCCACATATACGAAAGCGACTTTCATCGGCTCTTCCGCCGGACCACCGTCACCTGCTTCTGCTGCTGTCGTGGTGGTCTCAGCAGTTCCACCACCGCACGCCGCGGCAACAACTGCAAGCACCGCAATCAGTGCAAACAACTTCCTCTTCATCCCAAACCCTCTATGTCCATGCCAGCAGACACTGGCGCCTGTTTCGTTTAAGCCGGATCGGTACGCCCGAACCGGTGCTCGCAGTGTATCCGCGCGCACCTATCGTTCGCTCGCCGCCCGCCAAGACCTTACACAGTTTCCGTGACGAGAGTTTGACATTTTGTTAATCTAGCTTTCAAGGGGACCCCAAAGAGAGGAAATATCAGTGCGACACATCACAGTCGGCGCCGCCCAGCTCGGGCCGATCGCCAGAGATGAGTCACGACCGGAGGTCGTCGCGCGGCTGCTTGCCCTCATGCGGGATGCCGCCGACCGTGGATGCGATTTGGTCGTCTTCCCCGAACTCGCACTGACGACATTCTTTCCACGGTGGGCCATCGATAACATCACCGATGCCGACCACTGGTACGAGACCGAAATGCCGGGTCCCGACACTCAACCGCTCTTCAACGAAGCCGCCCTGCTTGGTATCGGCTTCTGCCTCGGGTACGCCGAACTGTCGGAAGACGACGCGGGTGTAACCCATCGTCGCAATATCTACCTGCTCGTCGGCAAAGATGGCGAGACGATCGCCAAGTTCAACAAGGTCCACATACCCGGGCACGAAGAGTCCGAGTCGTGGCGGCCGTTCCAACACCTTGAGCGCTACTACTTCGAAGCCGGCGATGACGGATTCGGCGTGTGGAGGGCGTTTGGGGGCAACATCGGTATGGCGATCTGCAACGATCGGCGCTGGCCGGAGACCTATCGGGAGATGGGCCTCCAGGGTGTTGAAATGGTCCTCATCGGATACAACACCCCGCTGCATTACGCCCCCGACCCGACTCAGAACGCGCTCGCCGGATTCCACAACCACCTCGTCATGCAGTCCGGCGCCTATCAGAATGGAACATTCGTGGTTGGTGTCGCCAAGGGTGGTATCGAAGAAGGCGTCGACTCACTCGCCCAGACCGTGATTATCGCCCCATCAGGCCAGATCATTGCACAAGCGATCACCACGGGTGATGAACTGATAGTCGCCCGGTGCGACCTCGATTTCTGCAAGACCTATACCGATACCCTTTTCGATTTCGAGCACTACCGGATGCCCGAGCACTACCAACGAATATCAAACCAACGCGGAGTGACTCCACCGGAAGGGGATGCAGAGTGAGTGAAACTACACGACTGACAGTCAATGGGGTGCAGGTCGAGGTCTCATCGGACCACCCGCATCTCCTGGCCGCCCTCCGTGAAGAACTTGGACTCACAGCAGCCAAAGACGGTTGTGCGCCGTCCGGACAGTGCGGGGCCTGTACCGTTCTTGTCAACGGCAAGGCCAGAGTGTCCTGCCAAACATCGCTTGAGAAGGCGGCGGGGTTGGACGTGACGACCCTGGAGGGGTTCGACACCGAGGAGCGAAACCGGCTCGCCAACGCGTTCGCAAGCACCGGCGCCCTGCAGTGCGGATTCTGCACACCGGGCATTCTGGTGCGAACCAAAGCACTCCTCGACCAAAAGGGCTCTGCCCTGGAACGCCGATCAGCAGCGGCACGCA
Organism: bacterium BMS3Bbin02; assembly: GCA_002898115.1. Lineage (GTDB taxonomy): Bacteria > Actinomycetota > Acidimicrobiia > Spongiisociales > UBA5794 > BMS3BBIN02. The sequence continues at coordinate 2,750 of BDTL01000252.1, forward strand.
TGGGTGCACACCTCTGTCGGTGCACCGGATACAACAGCATCCTTGATGCTGTTGACATGCTTGCGGCCGGAGCGGTGCCGATGCCTAAGCTCTCAGGCTCCATCGGGGGTAACGGCGCAAAGTACGAAGCGATCGAACTCGCCCTCGGCGATCGCGGCTATGTGGATGACATGAGTGTTCCCGACATGCTGCATGGAGCCCTCCGGCTGACCGACCACTCTCGGGCCGACGTTATTTCGATCGACACGTCGGCGGCCCTTGCAGTGCCGGGAGTTGAAGCGGTCTATACAGGCGCCGATGTACCCGGGGAGACGTTTGTCGGCATCATCTACACCGACTGGCCGGTGTTCATCCCAATCGGCGGCAGAACGTCTTACTACGGCGACGTGCTCGCGATCGTGGTGGCCGATAGTCCAACAACGGCGCGTAACGCCGCGGATCTCATCGACATTGAATACTCAGTACTCGACCCGATTGTTGACCCGGCCGTTGCAGTCGCGAACGACGACGACCTCGCTGTATGGAAGTCGACAACAAACACCTTGTCGGTGAGCGCCTACGTGCGGGGGGATTTCGAGAACGCCTTCACAGCATCACCGCACAGGGTGTCCGAGCGATTCGTGACCCAACGGGTCGAGCATGCGTTCCTCGAACCCGAGTCGACCCTGGCTGTGCCAACCGACGACGGTGGACTCATGGTGTACTCCGGCGGGCAGGGCATCTGGGACGACCGCAACCAGATCGCTTCGATTCTCAAGGTCGATCCCGCGACGGTCACCGTCGAGCTCGTCTCGAACGGCGGCGCGTTCGGCGGAAAGGAGGACATGTCTAACCAGGGTCAGACCGCGCTTGCAGCGCACCTACTCGGACGACCCGTGAAATGCACTCTGACGCGTGAACAGTCGTTGCGGATGCACCCCAAACGTCACCCCATCACCATCGACCTTGACGTCGCGTGCGACGAGGACGGGAAGCTGACTGCGCTCAGAGCCCGGATGCTTGGCGACTCCGGACCATACGCATCAGTGGGGATGAAAGTTCTCGAACGGGCAGCAGGACACGCCTCCGGACCCTATGTCGTAGACAACATCGACGTGCGCGCGGTCGCCGCTCGGACGAACAATCCGGTCTGTGGTGCGTTCCGTGGTTTCGGCGCCAACCAGGCTCAGTTCGCCATGGAAGGAGCCCTCGACCGGCTCGCGGAGCTGGCGGGTGTCGACCGTCTCGAGATACGACGTCGCAACGCCATCTCACCAGGCGTGATCTGGGGCCCGGGACAACGCATGGATGACGGATCCGCGGGAGTTCTCGCCTGTATCGATGCCGTACAGCCGGCGTACGACGCGGCGATGGCCGCCGGCAAAGCGGTCGGAATCGGAGTCGCTCTCAAGAACTCGGGACTCGGCAATGGGTTCCTCGAGATCGGCAGGGCCATCGTCCGCTACAACGAGGATGACACAATCGAGGTACGTCACTGTTGGACGGAGATGGGTCAGGGAGTTCACACTGTTGCGCTCCAGATTGCCGGCGAGGAGCTCGGGGTCGATCCCGAAAGGATTCGCGTCATCGTTGACACGACCCGCGAGCTTGGAGCGGGTCAGACGACCGGATCTCGCGGCACGCTTATGACCGCAGGTTCGGTCGCGGCTGCGTGCAAGGCCGCCATCGCCGGCGGAAGACAGATCGGGGTCGACTACGAAGGCGAGTACCGCGTCGACTGGACGAACTCACTGGAAGAAAACGCTCCCGATCCAATCCTCCACGCTGCGTTCGGGTACGCCGCCCAGGTTGTGATCGCCGATCGCGAAACCGGCGAGATAGAGAAAGTTGTTGCAGCCCACGATGTTGGTCGAGTCATGAACCCGACACTGTGCAAGGGACAGGTCGAGGGCGCCGTGCATATGGGCCTTGGGTACGCATTGACTGAGGAGTTCCCGACGGATGAACTTGGTCGCCCCACCAACATGACACTGCGCAGCCTCGCGATCTTACGGGCGAAGGACATGCCGGAGGTCGAGACGATCCTTATCGAAGTTCCCCAACCCCGGTCACCATATGGCGTGAAAGGTGTTGGCGAGATCGGGTTGGTGCCGACTGCGGGAGCGGTGGCGGGCGCGATGAAGATGGTAGACGGTGCCTGGAGAACCCGGCTACCGATCCAGGTACATCAGCCGCTGGGGTTCTCGTCATGAGCGATAACACGACACCGGGACTCGTCTGCGGACATCACCACCTGTACTCGGCACTCGCACGCGGCATGCCCGCGCCGCCGGAGACCCCGACTACTTTCCTCGGGATTCTCGAACAGGTGTGGTGGCGTCTCGATGCCGCACTCGACATGGACATGATTCGTTGGTCAGCCATGCTCGGCGCGCTGGAAGCGCTCGAAGCAGGTACAACGTGCATTGTGGATCACCATGCATCACCGAACGCCATAGAGGGATCGCTCGACGTGATTGCGCAGGCGTGCGCCGAAGTCGGAGTGCGAGTCGCCTGCGCGTACGAGGTCACCGACCGCCACGGGCTCGACGGCGCACGGCGCGGTCTCGAAGAAAATGAACGTTTCATTCGGGCTGGTGGCCGCGGGTATGTTGGCGCCCACGCATGTTTCACGCTGTCAGATGATTCGCTCGAATCGGTTGCCGGGCTTGCCCGGGACCTCGGTGTCGGCGTACATATCCATGTCGCCGAGGGTCCCGAGGACAGTGACGGACCGCGCCGCGTCGAACCGTTTGCCGCCGATGACTGGCTGATCGCACACGCAGTGCATCTGGACCGGCCGCTTAACGGCACCGTCCTCCACAACGCCGAGTCGAACATGAACAATGCCGTCGGGTACGGGAATCCTGCGGCTCTCTCGAACCGGGTAGTACTTGGTACAGACGGAATCGGGGGCAACATGATCCAATCGTTTCGCGCCGCCTTCATCCGACACCGCGCCGCTGATGTGACAGCCAGCCCCGAAACAGCCTGGGGGTGGCTTGAGAATGGATGGGACCTGTTTCCCGAAGCGAGAGACGACATCGTGACATGGTCCTACGACACGATGGACCCGTGGCACCTCGCGTACTCCCCGGGCGGCGTGCGCCCGCTGACGGTCGTGATCGATGGTGAGTTGGTGCTCGACAACGGAGAGGCCACCCGAGTCGACGCGAACGAGGTTCGCGCCAAGGCTGCGGAGCAAGCCGCCCGACTCCACGCCCGACTCTAAGGAAGGCCCGAGATGACAGACATGCACCCGCCACTCACACCGATGCCACTCGATATCCTCCTCGGGCGAGTTGCCCACGAGTGGGAGTCGCGCCAGCGGATCTTCGACTTGATGAAGGCTCGCGTCTACAAGAACGGTGATGGACCGGACCTTTCAACGACGTTCCTCGGTCGACCAGCCGGGACTCCCGTCGGCCCGGCGGCCGGGCCGCACAGCCAACTCGCCGAGAACATCGTGTTGGGTTACATGGCGGGGGCAAGAATCTTCGAGCTCAAGACCGTCCAGATCCTCGACGAGCTCGACATCGCACGGCCGTGCATAGACGCCCAGACCATTGGTTACAACATCGAGTGGAGCCAGGAGCTCCTGGTTCCCCAGAGCCTCGAAGAGTACGTCAAGGCGTGGATGATGATCGACATTCTGAAGGAGTGGGGACCTACCGCCGAGCTCCTGGGACCTACTCCAGGACCACACGTCTTCGACATGTCCGTCGGCTACGACCTGGATGGGATTCGTTCGGAGAAAGTCACCGGGTTTATCAACGGGCTAAAGGACGCCGGGCGCCACATCGATTCGCTGCGCCCGCTGATCCCCGAACCATTCGCGCAGTACCGTGACCTGACGTTCAACAACACAATCTCCGACACCGTCACCCTTTCGACGTTCCACGGCTGCCCCCCCGACGAAATCGAACGGATCACCAAGTACCTGCTGAACGAGTGCGGACTCGATGTGATAGTGAAACTCAACCCGACGCTCCTCGGCGAGGACAAGGTGCGGGAGATCCTGCACGACCGCCTCGGGTACACAGACCTTCGACTCATTCCACAATCCTTCGCCGACGACCTCCAGTTCGAACGAGCCCTCGAACTGATCAGTGAACTACGCGGATTCGCAGACGGACTCGGACGCAAGTTCGGTATCAAGCTCACCAACACGATGATCGTCGAGAACCACAAACAGTGGATGCCGGAAGAACAAATGTATATGTCCGGGCCGCCACTGCACGCCCTGGCGATCTCACTGCTCGAAGAGCTCACAAGGGCGATGCCGAACGTGTTTGCGGTCGGCAACGAAGGCGGCGACACACAGGTCTCCTTCTCGGCCGGGATCACGAAGCTAAACCTTGCGGATTCCGTGGGTCTGGGACTCTCACCTACGACAGTGTGCACGGATCTGCTGAAACCCGGTGGTTACGGGCGCATCGCTCCGATGCTCAAGCAACTGGTGAAAGACATGGACGCGGCCGGTGCCGGATCGCTCCCTGAACTCATTGCGCAACGGTCGGCA
>BDTL01000253.1 GCA_002898115.1 bacterium BMS3Bbin02
GTGACCGGGCAGCAAATCCGGGTCGCTACATCCGTTGATGGTGCGACTGTCCATGTGGCATGATGCAGGAAGGCGAGGCCGGTCAGCGGAAGCTCGGGAGGGACGAGAGTGTCGATTGTTGTGTGTGATGTGCCGGACCCGGCCGACTGGATAAGGAAATCTTGGGTAAAGGGATCGGTTGTTGAGGCCGTTCCGGGGGGATTCGAGGCCTACGCCCGAGTGCTCCATCCTGCCGGGTTCGAAGACCGGGCGGGGTTGCGGCCCGTCACCTGGGGCGCCGTCGCCACGTTGCATGGTCACGAAGTGCACGCTGATTCACGATGGGACGACATCGCCGAGCCCGCGGTGACTGCAGAGAGTTCCGGTGCATCGATATGGAATCGGAAACCCGTGGAAGGTTCGCTCTCCCCGGAGACTGCCGGTGTTTTGGGTCGAGTTCTCGCCAACCACACCACTACGCCCGTCATCGTGTGGTTGTGCGCGTGGGATGGCTGGGCGGGTCTGCGATGGGTGACTCCGGGGCGAGAAGTAGGTCTACTCGCTACCGGCCGTAGGAGAGAGCGGGTCTGGTGGGGGGATTCGCCCAAGACCGAGCGGATCCCGTTGCCAACAGTGCAGCTGCTGGGACGCGAGTATGTGCTGTTACGCGGATCGATTGCTGACGTCGGCCAGTCAGTCGTAGAACCTCCCGGATGGCAATTGACGAACTTGTGGTGGCCCGACGATCGGTCCTGGTTTGTCTCGACGCCTATTGACGGTCGCTCGACGTTTGTCGGCGGGTCGGAGGCATGTATTGAGGCGCTGATCCGGACAGAGAGTGTTGAGGCCTTGGCTGTTCAGACGAGTACGTAGATCGCAACTGCCACGACTACGGAAACTATTGGTCGCCGAGTAGCGCTACCGCCGGGGTAACCGCTTTGCCAGCAGGACCGACTTGTAGTTGACGATATCCCAGTCGACGGTTCCGATCTCGACGTAGCCGAGTCTCGTGTACCAGTTGATGAGGCGATGGGCGTGCTCGGCGGTGTCACAGGCGATTTCGTCGGCACCGAGGTCAAAAGCGAGCTTCTCGACTCGTTCTAGCAACTGAGTGCCGATACCCGAACCCTGGAGTGACGGCTCGATGCCAAACATGAAGAAATGCGAGTTCCCGACTCTGTCGTAGATATCGAGGTACGAGTTTGGTGCGTCGGGATGTGCGAGGCTGATCGAGCCGACGAGCAAACCGGTCTCATCGACAGCGACGATCGTCGTTGCATCAACCAGACGCTGAGCGGTCATCTCGGTCGATTGGTGTGACGCGAGATAGCGCATGCCGTCAGCCGTGAGTTCTGCGTAGGCCCGGTGGAGTAGATCGGTGAGTTCGGCTATCGAGTCCTCGGCTGCCAGGTCTCGAACTGTGCAGGTCGCCAAGGGGTGCCCTACACCTCAATGATGCAGTCGTCTCCGACCTTTTCGTGTGGCGCGGAAACCCACTCGGAGACCCCGGTGATCGCCCCCATGAGGCCGCTGACGATACCCTCGTCGAGCTTGCAGACGACCTTTGGATGGCTGACAGCTGTGCTTCCGAAAGGGCAGAACCGAGTGATGAGCTTGTCATCGTCGGACACCGCCGTCTGAAACCCGACGCCGACCATTGCCTTGGCTACAGCCTGGATCGCGGTCTCGTACCCCAGGTCGTCGGGTAGTCCCACCTCGGCGGCGAGCTGTGCACCATATTCACGCCCCACCTCTTCTGCAGCCTCGGCCGCATCGTCAGGTGCGACCCGTTCGAGAACTCTGGCGAGCAATTCTGAAAGCAACTCGTACCGACGGCCGGGAAACTCCACGGCGACTTCTTTCTGGGTCGCGGTGTAGTACTTAGCGGGCCGTCCCGCGCTTGGTGGCTTATGGCCCTCGGGGCGGTGGCGCGTCGGCTGTAGATAACCGTCCGTTACGAGACGATCGAGGTGATGTCGTGCGACATTCGGGTGAATCTCGAACAGGGCAGCGACCTGGCTCACCGTCACCGGTTCTGTCGACTCTCGAATCGAGACATAGATGCCGCGGCGCGTCGTGTCACCGAGCGTTGAGGTGAGATCACCAATCTGTTGGTCGAAGAGCTCCGAATTCAGCAAAATACTCCTCCTTCGGATTCCGAGGGTAGCAACGTTCACTATTCTATCCACTACCAAAACAGGAGCTGGAGGGCACCGTGATCGAAGTCGACGCTGTACGATCTGCCATAGGCAAGGTTGAAGATCCAGAGTTTCGTCAAACGCTTGACGCGCTGGACATGTTGCGAACTCTCGACATATCGGCAGATGGTGAGGTTCGTGTCCTCGTCGCCCTCGCCGGCGGCGACGGCTCGTCGCAGGATCAGCTCACTACACGTATCACCGCGGCGGCTCAGACCGTCGATGGCGTGGCGGCCGTCAGAGTCGAATACTCGGTCATGACCGACGCAGAACGTGCGGCACTCGTGGCCAAGGTTCGAGGCACGGCAGGTGTCAACGGGCCAAACAGCACTGAGATCTCGTTCGGCCAACCAGGCAACAAGACTCGCATCATCACTATCTCTTCCGGCAAGGGTGGTGTCGGGAAGAGCTCTGTGACGGTCAACCTTGCTGTTGCCCTGACGAAGCTCGGCAAGCGGGTTGGCATCATCGATGCAGACGTGTGGGGATTCTCGATTCCAAAGATGCTCGGCGTCGATCAGACGCCGAACGTCGTCGACGACCTGCTGCTGCCCCCACACGCATATGGTGTTGCCATCATGTCGATGGACTACTTCGTCCCCGACGATCAGGCCGTCATCTGGCGCGGTCCGATGCTCCACAAAGCAATGGAGCAGTTTCTCGTTGATGTCGTCTGGGGCGATCCAGACTATTTGCTGATCGATCTGCCTCCCGGTACCGGCGACATTTCGATCTCCCTGTCGCAGTTCCTGCCGCGGGCTCAGTCGATTCTTGTCACGACTCCGCAGGTGACCGCCCAGCGTGTTGCCAAGCGTGCGGGTCTTATGGCGAACAAGGTGGACCAAGAGATCGTCGGTGTTGTGGAGAACATGTCATGGTTCACGGGCAACGACGGCGAAAGATATGAAATCTTCGGCTCGGGCGGGGGAGCGGCTCTAGCCAAGGAAATGGACATTCCACTGCTCGCACAGATCCCGTTAGTCCCCGCGATGCGCATTGGCGCCGACGAGGGCCAGCCGGTCATCGTTGCGGACCCCGACGGTGAAGCTGCCGCGGCGTTCGCTGCACTCGCAGAGGCGGTAGAGGCCCGGAGACCTCGAGTCCGCTCACATCCTGAGTTGGTTATCCGCTAACGCGTTGCCAGTTAGGCTCGTCCCGCTAGGCTCGTATCTGAACTACCTCGGAGGCTCATCACATGGCTGAAACGACAAAGATCCGCATCGGACTTACCGCTGCTCGCGAAATCGAAGTTGACGTTGTTGACGCGACGGCAGTGACTGAACAACTTGAGCAGGCCATGGTCTCAGGTGAAGGTGTTGTTTGGGTGGAAGACACGAGTGGTCATCGGCACGCTCTTGCAGCGGCGTCGATAGCGTTCTTCGAAGTGCGATCCGACGCCTCCAACGGCGGCATCGGGTTCGGTTCGTAGCCCTACATTTCCACCGTGGAACAACAAGAAGGCCCCGCCGGTGACGGGGCCTTCTTCTATGAGGTGATGTGCTTATCGGTTAGCTCGCCTGGCGAGCGCGACGACGCTCAGCCAGCCAGCGCTTGCGCAGGCGGCGACGCTCGTCTTCGGCGTACGCGCCCCAGACGCCGGCTTCCTGGTTAGCTTCAAGGGCGTACTGAAGGCAGGCTGCTTCGACAGAGCAGCTACCGCAGATTGCTTTGGCGCGCTCGATCTGCTCGACAGCGGGTCCAGTCGTGCCAATTGGGAAAAAAGTGTCGGGATCTGAGTCACGGCAGGCAGCGAGTTCGCGCCAGTCAGTGAGTGTCAACATGGTGGGGAAGGGCTCCTTGTAGGGGACCTTGTGAATGTGAATTCTTTCACAAGGTGTGGCGGTTCGTTAGAAGATCGGATTCGGTGTATGGGAATTGTACGCAGTACAGTCGGTCGCGCGCAAGCAGTTTTTTTCGGATTCTTCGATGTTGGTAATTCTGTGTCCCATTGGTGAGACTCGATCGGCCCCGAGACGGTGTACCCTTTCGGTCGTTCATGGAGGTGCACAATGACGATCAGCGCAGAGATCACCGCGGAGCTCAAGGACGCAATGAGGGCGAAGGACAAGCCGCGCCTCGCTGCTCTGCGAGCCATCCAGACCGAGGTAGCAACCGCCAAGACGGAATCCGGGTTTGACGGTGATGACGGCGACGACTTCTACCGGGGGATCATTTCCGCATTCGTGAAGCGTGCCGCAAAGTCGAAGAGAGAGTTCGAAGCGGCTGGCGAACGTGGCGCCGCCCACGCTGCCGCGCTCGCGTACGAGGTGGAGTATCTGTCGCGTTGGCTGCCGGATACGGCCGATGCCGAGGCTGAGATCCGTGCCCATGTCGATGCGGCGATCGCCGAGTTCGGGAAAGACCCGAAGATGATGGGTCGGATCATCGGTCATGTCATGCAGTCGGGTGAGGGTTTCGACGGGGGTCTCGTGAGCGCAATTGTGAAGGAACGCCTCACCTCCTAACCGAGTGTTCTTGCGTAGCTGGGAGCCGTATGTGGCCCTGATCAGCGCTAGAACGTGCGATCTTGCAGCCTTGCTGTAGAGAACGCGAAAACTTTCTGGGAAGAAATTACCTCCGTCTGCCGTCATACAAGTATGGCGATCGGTTTTGCACTCTGGATTCTGACAGCTGCTCTCATCGGGTGGGCGTCTCAGCTCGTCTATGAGCTGGATGCCCTGGATCGGCAGCTTCTTGAGGAACTACTGGAAACGGCGTAACAACCCGTTTCCGAGCCATCTCGAACTGAGGCTCTCGCTGGTGGACCCCAAGAGTGTTGTGTGGGTAGTGAACCCGCTTGTCCGATACACTCCTCAATCGTGACACTCCGAGACCGGCTCCCCGAAGATCTACTTGCAACTCTTGACGACGAGCGTGACCGGGAGGTCATCATCGTCCTGATGGTCAGCACGGTGATCCTGCTGATGTTCTTCTACTGGGGTCGACCGGGGTTTGCGCGGGAGATCGGACTCCCGCAGCGCCTTGAAGCATGGGGCGGCGTCTTTGTTGATCGCAGCGGGACTGTGCCGTACCTCTGGTGGGGGTTCTCTTCACTCATCCTGAGAGTTGCCCTGCCTCTGGCGGTGATTGTATGGGTACTGAAACGCCGTCCGGGCGACTTCGGGTTCCGGGTCAAAGGGACGTTTCGGCATCTGCCTATCTACATCGCAGGGTATCTCTTTATGTTGCCGCTTCTGGTGTGGGCTTCCAGATGGGAGTCGTTCCAGACCTACTACCCGTTCTATGCACGGGCCAGCGAGGGTGGATGGGGTCTGGCGCTGTACGAAGTCGGGTACGCGTTCCAATTCCTCGGCGTTGAGGCATTCTTTCGGGGGTTCATGACATTCGGTTTGTATCGCCGCTTCGGATGGCTTGCGGTTCCGATGATGACGGTGCCCTATACGATGATCCATTTTTCCAAGCCGATGCCCGAGGCCGCTGCGGCAATCCTCGCCGGCCTCATCCTCGGAACGATGGCGATCCGGTCCAAGTCGTTCGTTCCCGGGTTGCTGCTCCACCTCGCCGTTGCCTTTACGATGGATTTCCTTGCCATGTAGCCGAGCGGTGTGGACGCGCCTCGGGCTAGCGTTAGACCGACGACGTATGCGAGCAGAGGAGTTTGTCCCCATGAGCACACACCCCGCCAGTCGATTCCCGATCCCTGACCTTGTGGACCTCCCCGACGATATCCGAGCATCCATCCTGGCGGTTCAAGACAAGGCTGGCTTCATCCCGAACGTGTTCCTCGCAATGGCCCATAGGCCGGCGGAGTTCCGCGCCTTTTTCGCGTATCACGATGCGCTGATGGAGCGGGAAGGTGGTCTGAGCAAAGCGGAGCGGGAGATGATCGTGGTCGCGACATCGGGTGATAACCATTGCCAATACTGCGTCGTGGCTCACGGAGCGATCCTCCGCATCCGGACGAAGAATGCGTTGGTTGCTGACCAGGTGTCGGTCAACCACAGGAAGGCCGACATCACCGACCGCCAGAAGGCGATGCTCGACTTTGCTCTGAAGGTGTCGAACCGATCCAGCGAAATCGACGACGCGGACTTTGCTGCTCTTCACGAGCACGGGTTCAGCGATGACGACATTTGGGACATTGCTGCGATCACCGGACTGTTCGGTCTCAGTAACCGTTTGGCGAACTTCGCATCGATCCGCCCCAACGATGAGTTCTACACCATGGCCCGCAACTTCGCCTGATTCCCCATCGTCCCCCGGAGTTCACAGTTCGCGACTTTCCCCGGAGTTCACGGAGTGAACTCCCAAGGAACGCCGGAGGCGTTCCCGTTCTCGCAACGAACCGAGCGAAGCGAGGTTCGCGCCCCCGGCAGGATTCGAACCTAAGGTCTTGTGTGGGGAGACGGTGAGGCTGCGCAAGGGTGCATATCGAGGGACGCGGGATCGGAATGAAACCGCGGCGGGTAGCGGGGTTCGAGGCCGAGTAGGACTCGAAGGTCGCGGTGAGACGAGATCTGCGCCCCCGGCAGGATTCGAACCTGCGCTCCCGGCTCCGGAGGCCGATGCTCTATCCCCTGAGCTACGGGGGCGGGCGAACCGCAAGTGTACCAGCAGGTTGATCCGACTCAGCGTGTCGTCGCCCGCTGGTGGTTATGGGGCATCGGCGGGGATCGTGTCGAGGCGCAGGGGGAGGCCCTGGTCCGATTCCAGCAGAGCACTTAGACGGCCTACATGCTCTTCGAATCCCGGTTTTGCGGTCACCGTCAGATCACCGTTGGATCGTTCGAGCAGGAACACCTGACCGTCGGTGTTGTCGAACTTCTCTTGGGTGGTGACGAGCCGTGGTTTGATTATTGCGGGATCGCCGATTTCGGGGCAGAACGTCATGCAGTTGCCGCACTCATTGCACAGTTCGCTGAGGATGAAGTACTGCTGGCGTCCATCGATTTCATCCTTGAGTGCGTCGATTGTGGCAATGCGTGTCACGGCATCGTTCGGGCACACTGTCACACAGAAGTTGCAGGCAACACAACCCCACATCTGAAGTTCGGTGTCGACGGCCTTTGGCAACTTGGCCTGGAACTCCGCCTGGTAATACTCGCCGGCTTCCGGGTCGAAAACATCGGCGAGGTGCGCAGCAACGGAACTGTTGTGGCCGGCGTCTTTGGCGGCTGCCGACCGTTGCGCAATGAGTTCAGGGAGCGATCCGGCACCGGCCGTGTCCATGTCTTTCACCAGTTGCTTGAGCATCGGAGCGATGCGCCCGTAACCACCGGGTTTCAGC
>BDTL01000254.1 GCA_002898115.1 bacterium BMS3Bbin02
AATGCCGCCATCTGTCCACGAGTGACGGGCTCATCAGGGCAAAAGCGAGTGTTCAGCGGAGGATTACATCCCAGGGTGATACCGGCTTGTGCGATCCTCTCGATAGATTGCTCGAATATCGACGCGTCGTCATCGGAGAACCGATCACCGGGCGCGGCGGGTGGTAGGTCGAGACCGCGTGTCAGGAAGGCAGCCATCTGGCCACGTGTCACAGGATCACCCGGACAGAACACGAGAGTTCCGCAACCAGACGTTATCCCCGCCGCCGCAATAGCCTCGATGGAGGCCTCGTGAACAGATCCATCATCATCTATGAAGGTGCCCCCGGGAGGGAGATCGGACGTCGCGCCCGCAAGCGCACCGCCCAACAGCAGTCCCCCGGTCACGAAAACTACGAACAGAACTCTTCGCATTACTTTCCCCATATTGCCAGCTCTGCACTACATCGGCAGTGGAGCCAGCGAAGTTGAGTCGAGGTTGCGCCACCCCAAGACGCTACCCTTGCCGACCAGCCAGCTGAAAGAAGACATCGTGGAAACAATTGTGGCGCGGAAGATGAGGGGAACGTTGGAGCCTCTCCACACAATGGTGTATTTCGCTCCCGAGGCGACTGACGAGTACACGAAAGTCGGACTCCGGCGCCGCGGCTCGCACTATCTCGCGTCTCGTTCCGCACCCATGGGCGCGGTCAGCGCGGAAATCGTCCACGCCACGTTCTTCGGTTTCGCCGAGTCGGCGGTACGCCGTTACGTACCCGAGTGTTGGGACAACACAACCCCCGAAGCCGTTGTACAGGCGAGATTCCGGGTCGCGGACCAAGCGCTCCGCCGGCTCCTTGGAGACGCCATTGAGTCTCCAGAGATGGAGTCGGCCGCCACGGTTGCCCTGGAAGCGGCGGCGGCATGTCCGCCAGAGGGCCGCCCCCTCTTCGCTGCTCATGCGGGCATCGCGCCGCCCGATGCACCGCACCTCGCGTTGTGGCACGCGGTCACACTCCTGCGCGAGTTTCGTGGCGACGGTCACAATGCTGCGCTCGTCGTACGGGGCATCGGTCCAGTTGTTGCCCACGCCTGGTACAGCGCCACACCGCGGGGAGGAAACCGCGCGTTCTTGGCCACATTGTTCGGCCACTCTGAAGAGGCTTGGGCTGCTGCAGACGCCACATTGGCGGACCTCGGCTACACCAATCGCGACGGATCGCTCACAGAGCTCGGGCTCACCGAACGCGAAGTGCTTGAACAAGCGACTGACATCGCGTCAATGGAACCATGGCGGGCGATCGGCGAGGAGCGATGCAGCTGGTTGCGGGCGACCGTCCGCCCCTGGGCCCGGTCCATCGTAGACGCAGGGGCCCTCGCACCGGCACTTGGTTAACCAACTACAAAACGGCGATTCCGACCAACGCGACCAACGGGGGAAGCCCCTGAATCGCCGCGCCGAGAGCGGCTGATCGTTTGCTCAGAACGAGCACGAGACCCGCACCAACCATGATGGCGCTCACCGTCCCAACGATCGCAATTGAGTCCGTCGCGATCCCGTAGCCGACTCCGCCAGCGAGGAACAGGTTGTAGAACCCCTGGTTCAACATTGCGAGTCGCAACGTTTCGACGTCGTCGCGGCGTACGCCGAAGGTCTTTGTGACCGCGGGTTTCCCCCAGAGGAGCGATTCAGCAGCGAAGAACAGGACATGTATTACGGCCGCGAGACCCGCGGTGACTTGAACAAGCGTTGACATGGCCCGGAGTGTAGAGGACTGGGTCCGCGGATTCGCTACTCGGTGTACCCGTGACGGACGAGCGCTTCCACGAACGCTGTACGATCGCGCGCCCCCGGGCGCATGATCACATGCTCGGACCCGTCAACGAAACTGAACTCCCACCGTTTGATCAGAAGGCGCCGCACGGTTGCGATGCGAGTGACATCCGTGACACGGCATCGTTCGGTCAGTTCGCTAACACTGCCCCCGCCTGTCTGCCGAAACACGAGGAGATCACCGCGCGAGGTCACCGCCATCAACGCCCATGCCGCGAACTGGCCTGCGATCGTAGAAGCCTCCGCCCGTACCAACTGGCGTCTACGCCGCCACATGGCGATCGCGATCCCGGAGGCGACTCCGACGGTAGCGCCGACCACGTAGGCGACGGTCGAATCCGCGACAAAGAATACCGAGATCGCGAACCCGATCATTGCCCCGGAGAAACCGCCTGACCACTGTGCAACGATCGCGGCTTCAATGGTTTCACCGTCCAACAGGTCGGCGCTCCCGCCTTCAGACAGGCGGCGAATGAGCTTCTCCATCGAAGCTCTAGTCCATTTCGCCGAAGATGCCGTGACGTTGCAGTGCTTCCGAAAAGTCCTTCATGCCCACCGACATAGGAATATCACAGTGGTACACAGAACCATCGGCAAACCGCAGTGAGAACTTCCCGATCAGCTTGGCCTTCTTCGCCTCGAACCCGGCCGCCTCTCCTCGCTCGATTCGACGCGCCAGGCCGGTCACCTTGCCGGACATAGCGCCCTGGGTGAACACCAGAACATCGCCCCCGGACGTCACGCCAAGAAGCGCCGGAGCCGGAAGTTCGGAGGCAATCCCATCCGTGACGTCCGAACCGCCCTTCGCCTCACGATTCTTCTTGATCTTGCTGTGAATCGCGACACCGGCTAGTCCACCAACGCCCTGTGCCATCACGCGACCCGGTGGTTGTGCGAGAATCGCCTCTTCGACTACCTCGCCCGGGTTGAGGTACTCCGACCCCGATTTCATGATCTTCTTTACGAGCTTCGACATATTTGTCTCTTACTGATCGCGGCTACGTGATGCATCGTACATTGAGACCGTGCCCGGCGAGGGATTCTCCATCGCTCACACGGCTTCATCACACAAGAATACTTTCGACACCGTACTGCGAAAGTGAAGCTGAAAACTCGTCAAACGTGCCGTTCCCGTTGACGTTTGCACGAAGACCGGACCCATCCGAGAACAGGAACGTCACTTTGGTTCTCAGCTTGGTCTTGTCCGATTCGATCGTCTGGATCGCACCGGCCGGGACTCTTGCGTGAATTCCGGAGAACCTACCGCGGAAGTTACGTTTCCACACGACGAGGTCACCGCGAGAAGTCGTCGACAGGAACATCTCCCCACCGGGGAACAGCAGCGCCGTGCCCGCCGGCTTGGTGTAAACACCTTCCACGACCGTGCCCTTGCTCGCCTGAAGCTTCCTGTTGATCAGAGGTCCAAGAAACCCGAATGCAAGAAGTGCCGTGTACTGACCCGGAGCGGATGTCAAAACGGACGCTTCAATGGTTTCGCCAGGCTCCAGGAACTTCCCGCATTGTTTCGTCAGTTTCTTCGTTAACTTGGACATCGTTGGTCCCCCTTCAGGGCTCGCCGTATCTTGTTTCTACGGCACACCGATCACACAACTCCAGGGATTTCCTGGGTGGTCGGGTCTGCGTCAGCGCCGGCGGGTCCTTGTGTCGAATCGTCCACCGGTGGATCGACGCTCACAGTCGGAGACACCACTAGCGCGTCGTGCCATGTGTCCAATCCCTGTGCATCGATGCATACACGCCCTCACGCTCCAGGAGCGTCGTGTGGTCACCGTCCTCAACGAGTACACCGTGGGCAAACACCAACACTCGATCCGCCGCCTCCGCTGTTGACAGGCGGTGAGCAATCGTCAACGACGTCCTCGATCGCGTGATTCGCTCCATTGCCTGACGAAGCTGTACATCCAGCACCGGATCAACCGCTGATGTTGCCTCGTCGAGAACCAGCAGAGAGGGTTGGGCGATCCATGCCCTCGTCAGCGCGACAAGCTGGCGTTCTCCCGCCGAAAGCCGTGATCCCCGTTCACCGACCCTGGTAGCAAGACCGTCGCTAAGGCTGTTGACCCACCCGGTGAGTCCGAGTTCCTCAAACGCAGCCTCGATCTCCTCGGTCGTCGCCGACAGGTCGCCGTAGCGAACGTTTGCCTCGACCGTCGTGTCAAACAAGAAACCTTCTTGGGGCACATAGGCGACGTGCGAACGGAGATCATCAAACCGAACTGCTTGCACCGGCACACCACCGAGCCTCACCGACCCATCGCTCACATCCATCAAACGGGTCACGAGTTTCGCAAACGTCGTCTTCCCCGAACCGGTCTCACCGACAATCGCGATGTTCTCACCTTTGCCGATCAATACCGATACGTCGGTGAGTACGTCGGTCTCGCCATCGGGATAGCGGAACCGCACACTGTCGAAGGAAACATCCAACATGTCACGGGGCAGTGGCACAGCCTCGTTCGCATCAACCTCGGGCACGTCGCTGGGGGTATCAAGAACGTCGAGGATTCTTCTCAGACCCGAGCCGGCGCTTTGCGCTTGATCAACGACCTCCACCAGCATCTGGATCGGTTCGACGAACAGGTTGATCAAGAACAAGAATGCGACCAGTGTCCCGGCTGAGAGGCTGCCGGTGACGCCCAGAACGACACCGACCACAACGACAAGGCCGTTGATCGCGCCGGCGAACACCTCGGCCGACGAGAACAGGAATGCAGCGAGGCGTCCGGTCCGGTACTCCGCCTCGAACTGGGCATCGAGGGCTTGACGAACACGCTCACTGGTCTGTGCCTCAACACCAAACGCCCGAATGACAGGTAGACCCGAGATCGACTCCCCGACAACTGTGAGACTCTTGCCGACAAGAACTCGGACCTTGTCGTGTGCGCGACGCAGGATGTTCTGGAACCACATCAAAGCAACCGCGTAAATCCCGACTCCGACGAGCACCACGAGTGTGAGACGCCAGTCGAACCACAGCATTGCTGCCACTGCCAGGACTATCTGCCCGGATCCGACAATAAGGCCCGGGCCACCCCACTCCATGAATCTCGCAATAGTTTCCGGATCGCTGGTGATCCTGGCGACAAGCGCCCCGCGTCGCTCCGACTCGGTATGAAGAGCAGACAGTCCCTGGAGATGAGCGAAGGTCATGACTCGAAGGTCCGATAGCCCTGTTGCCGATGTCCGGATGAGGCGGATTGTCGCGGCACGTGCAGCTAACGCCGAGAGCACCATCGCGACACCGGCAACGCCACCCTTGAGCAGCACCGCACTCGTGTCGATCGGTCCACCTCCGAAGAGCTGATCATCAAGAATCTGCTGAACCGCAAACGGCACGACGATGCGCAGGGCAGTCCCCATTGCCGTGAGGAAGAGCGTGAGCCCAAGGCCCTTGCGCAACGCCGGAGCGACTGCGAACGCCTCCCTCAGCACTCCCCAGGTAGCGCGGGAGTCAGTACTCATGCCTGTGTCCCCGACATACTCCCGGCCCGGCCCTCGGCATCGCGTTCGTATGCGAGCAGCAGGTGGGCGTAACCCGGCTGGCTTTGCATCAGTTCGTCGTGTGTGGCGTGGGCGACGATCCTTCCGTCCTCGACGTACACGATGCTGTCTGCCATACGGATCGACGATGGTCGGTATGCGACCAGGATGACAGTGGCGGGCATGTTCGCCGAGCTGAGCGCTGCCTGGATCCGTGACTCCACCGAGGGATCAACCGCTGACGTTGCGTCGTCGAGGATCAGCAGTCGCGGTCGCCGGGCGAGCGCGCGGGCCAGCGCAATCCTCTGCCGCTGCCCCCCGGAGAGTGATGCTCCTCTCTCCCCCACTTTTGTCTCGAACCCATTCGGCAACAGGTCGATGAACTCGGTCGCCGCGGCAAGGTCCGCCGCCTCCTGGATCGCAGGGCCGTCGCTGATGAGTCCGAGGCCGATATTTCCCGAGACGGAATCGTCGAAGAGAAACGCCTCCTGGCCGACGAACGAGACTTCAGTGGGCAACTCGGAGGGGGCGAAGTCGCGCAGATCTCGCGCATCGAGAGTGATCGCCCCCGACACCGGATCCCACAGGCGCGCAAGGAGCATCACCAGTGTCGATTTCCCCGATCCGGTCGGACCCACCACCGCGATCGTTGTGCCGGGCGCAATAGCCAGATCGATGTCGCTGAGAATCTGCTCGCCCGGCTGGTATGAGAACGTAACGGCGTCCGTGGATATGTTTGCACCAGATGAGTCAGTCGAGCCCGCAAGATCTCCGTGTTGTTGCACTTCAGTGCTATCCAACACTCCCCTGACACGTCGCCACGCCGCGACGGACGCCGCGATCTCCCACAAAACAAACCCGACGAGGCGAATCGGGAACATGAGTTGGGACAACAAGTATGCGATTGCGACCAGGTCTCCGGGAGATACGGCACCGGCGTCGAATCGCAATGCTCCAACGACCAGCACGATGACAGACGTGAGAGGCGGAAGCGTGTCGACTATTGCACGCAGGTTGCCGCGGAGAATTCCGACGGTGATCAGTTCGTCTCGGAGGGCCTCGGAGGTCTTTGCCAGCCTTGCGGTTTCGTAGTCCTCGCGGCCCAGGGCTTTTACGGTCAAGGCTCCATCAAACGATTCGTGTGCCGTGTCACTGACATCACCTCGGCGTGCCTGGATGCGCTCGAACGCCTGGAACATCTGCCAGGAGCCCCAGAAGTTCACTCCGAGAACGACCAAGAGAGAGACCAACACTATGGCCCCAAGCGTCACATCCACGAAGAACACCATCACTATGGTGCCCACCAGGAGTGCCGCAGCGGCCGTCCCGTACGGCAACGGTGCGAGAACGAACGTCGCACCCTGGGCGTCCGCATCCGACACCGCCAGAAGGTCACCAACACTACGCTGTCCGTACCACGCAAGGGTCAAGGTGAGTTGCTTGTCTACGAGTTTCTGCCTCACGTCTGCCTGCGTCCGGTATTGCAGATAGCCGGCCGCGGTACGCCTCACGACGATCCCGCTCGCCTTCCAGGAGGCAATACCGAGCAGCACGAGTCCGGCGATCACCGCACGATTCCCGGCGGGCTCCCCCTCCTCGATGATTGGTCGGAGAACGTTGTCTGCGATTGACCCGACAAACAACGCCGCGCCGATGATCGCGGACGCAAACATGGCCGCGCCCAATACCGCGAGCCCGAACGCAACCGGATGCCATGAAATGTATCGGCCTATCAACCGGAACCCTGCACCGAGGACCGCTCTCAAGGTTGGATTGTCCGACGGGTCGGCCACGTTCGCTCCACGAGACGGGGTCTCGGATTCTACCGGTCTGTGACGGTCCTGAGGGCGGCGGATACCTCACCGGGCGCCAAGCGCCACTTCCCTCGTCGGAGAATGCCTACGGGATGCTGAAGTTCGGTGACATCATGAACCGGGTTCCCCACAAACAGTGTCACATCTGCTGCGGCGCCGGCCTGGAACACATCCTTGCCCAAGGCGCGGTAGCCCGCCGACGTCAGAATGTCGGCTGCTTGACGGTCGGTGAGGCCATACTCGACGAGTCGCGGGCCCTCGCGC
>BDTL01000255.1 GCA_002898115.1 bacterium BMS3Bbin02
CGTCGTCGTAACAAAAGAACCGGACAGCATGGGTGACTTCGTTAGTCTCGATGAGCCGGCCCAGACCAGACGATGCGTTGAGAGATGCCTCCGCCTCCTCCTGGCTCATCCCGGTCTTTGCCATGATGTTGTCCACCGACTGCTGCGCCATATCGGTGCGTACATATCCCGGACATACCGAGTTTGCGGTGATGCCGTAACGACCTAACTCGGCAGCCATCGACCGGGTGAACCCGAGAACACCATGTTTTGAGGTCACGTAGCCTGAGATGTATGGCGCCCCGCCATGTGAAGCGACTGACGCAACGGTCACGAGACGTCCCCAGCCGCGTTGTTTCATCCCGGGGACGACCGCCCGCGTGCACAGGAACACACCTGTTGTGTTCACCCGCAACAACCAGTTCCAGTCATCGAGTGTCATGCGGTCGACCGGATTAGATGTGGCAACGCCGGCGTTGTTGACAAGGATGTCGATTTCGCGCCCGTCAAGCGCTTCGGTGACAGCAGTTTCGTCGGCCACATCGAGAACTAGGGGAGTGATGGAGCTTGAGGAGATCTCGTCGAGCTTCACAAGGTCGCGACCAGCCGCGATGACGGTTGCTCCGTGGGCGGCGAGATCGAGGGCGACCGCTCGTCCGATACCGCGAGTTGCGCCGGTAACGAGGGCCGTTTTGCCATTGAGGGACATGTCTACTCCGTCGGGTCGGGGTCCTTCATGGTATCTCGCGACGCCTCAGGGCGCGTGGTTGGCGAGAAGATACTCGACAGCCTCAAGGTATCCGGGGATCCCTTGACCGACAATGCTGTGGACACAGGCCTCGGCGGTGAACGAGGTGGCTCTCCACTCCTCGCGTTCGTAGATGTTCGAGATGTGTACCTCGACCGTCGGTAGCGGAATCGCTTCGATCGCATCCTGGAGAGCGCGTGACGTATGACTGTACGCGCCAAAGTTGACAACTACTCCGTCAAAACTGTCAATCGATCGGTGGAGGGCGTCGATCAGGGCCCCTTCGTGGTTTGACTGGAAACACACCACCCGGGCGCCCCGCTGTTCCGAGGCCTCGATGAGGTCGACTTCAAGCTCGGCGAGCGTCGTCGAGCCGTACACCCCGGGAAGGCGCGTCCCCAGGAGATTCAGATTTGGTCCGTTGATCACCAAGATACGCATGCAATGTCCAGTTCGCTTTCGCACGGAGAGCGTAGCCGACGAACCCCACAGAGACACTGATACAGATGAGGCGCACCACCGGCTGAATGGGTTAGTAGGCGCGCTCCGATTACCCTCGGAGCCCGGGTAGATAGGGACGAGAGGAGCAACCAGGTGGCGCAAGGCAACGGATCGTCTCGTGGGTTGTGGACTGTCGTCCGTGCTCTCTGGAGTGAGATTGGTCCGGCCGGCAAGGCTGTTCTGGTCGCCCTTGCGATGTCTGCTGTAGTCGCGATCATTCTTGGTGTCGCTATTCCACGACAGGTCGAGCGACATCTCATCGACGCCGAAGTTCGCAAGCAGACGCGGATCGTCGGTGACATGGTCGACGCGCAGATCATTCCCCTGGAACCACCCACCCCGGAAGCCCTGGCAATCCTCGACAATGCCGTACGGCTGAATCTGCTCGGCTCGGATACCTTGCGCGTCAAGCTCTGGTTACCCGACGGTACAATTATCTACTCCGATGAACCCGCCCTCATCGGTAAGAGATTCGGGCTCTCCGAGGACCGGATCGCCGCCTTTAACGGGCATGCACGAGTTGAGATCCCGGATCTCACGGTGCCGGAGAACGAGTACGAGCGCGACCTTCCGCCGCTCCGAGAGTTGTACGTCCCCGTCTTCGGAGAATCCGGATCGATCGAGGCGGTGTTCGAGATGTACCACCTCGCCGAGCCGATTGAGACCACCGTTGAGAACATTCAACGGTTGGTTTGGGCAAGCATCGTACTGGGAATCGGTTTGCTCACGATCTTCACGGCCTCACTCATCCTGGTGAATGGTCGAGCTATCGCGAACCGCCGCAGACTAGCTGAGCAACTGTTCGGCGAGCTCGTACGCTCACAAGCCGAGGAACGCACCAGGGTTATCGGGTCTCTCCACGACGACATCGGCCAGACGCTCTACCGCATTCACTATGGGATTGAGGACCTGCGCTCGCGTGTGGATGAAGATGATCCAGTGGCGGGTGATCTGGCTCGGATCGGTGATCTCGTCAACGAAGTTGATAGCTCCCTGCGGGCGGAACTCAGGTCCCTGCAATATGGGACCGGTGAGGAGCTCGCGTTAGGGTCCGCTCTCGACGAACTTGCTGAGATCACGGAGATGGAAACGGACCTCTCCGTGAGCGTTCACGTAGAAACGGAATGCGAACTTTCGCCACCTACACGGATCGCGCTGTACCGTGCTGCTCGCGAGGCGATGACTAATGTTCGGAAACATTCTCTGGCGTCGACTGTTGAGATCCGTGTCCAGCGTCAGGGTGATCATGTCCGGGTGCATGTGGTGGACGACGGCGTCGGCATCATCGAAGATGAGGGCCTTGGTCTGACGACGACGCGTGAGCGCCTTGAAGCCATTGGGGGAGGTCTCAAGGTGAGAACCGATCGACGTGGCGGGACACGGTTCAGTGCATGGGTGCCGGCGAGCGAGTCTGAGGTAGAGACATGAAAGTTGTTGTTGCGGATGACCATCGGATCGTTCGCGAGGGCATATGCATGCTGCTCGCCCGAGAAACCGATATCGAACTGGCCGGTGAAGCTTCCAGCGGGGAGGAACTGCTTGAGCTTCTCGACACTACCGAGTGTGATGTCGTGCTGCTGGACGTGCGGATGCCGAACAAGGGTGGTCTTGAAGTCCTTGAGGAACTCCAGGGTTGGGAATCCCGGCCGCAAGTTATCGTGCTTTCGATGCACGACGATCCGACGTATGTCCGACGGGCGATCGAATTGGGCGCATCCGGGTATCTGTTGAAATCGGTCGCCAAGGAAGAACTGCTGCGAGCCCTCGCCGTCGTGGCGGACGGTGGCTCGTACATTCAGGGCGAGATCACCGCCCCGCTTATTGCTCGCATGGTCGATCCGAACAGCGCCGGTCCCGTCGGATCACTGAGTCTCGCCGACATCGACATGCTCCAGATGCTCGCCGAAGGTCTCGACAATCGGGCTATTTCCGAACGGCTCGCCGTGTCCGAGGCCGTCGTGAAAGCGCACTTGCGGTCGATCTATTCCCACCTTGAGGTGAAGCGGCGTTCGGAAGCCGTGGCCGTTGCACTTCGTCTCGGTGTCATCACCTGAGGGACTCCCCTTAACACGAGCGTCCGGTTCGTCCGCTGGTTACGCGGGTCAGAAGGTCCCATTCTTTGGATCAAGTGGTCCCGGGTTCTTGGTTCGAATGGGTGGCTCTGCGTCGTCTTCCGATAACCAGGCGGTGCCATTTGTCCACATGACCCGTTGGCGGTCAACGCATACGGTGGTCCAAAGATGTCACACACCCGTCGCGGTATTCGCGAGGGAACGAAACCGAGGAGGTTATCGTGAGACGCCGATGGTTATTCATCACTGCGGTCCTTATGTTGATCGCTGCAGCATGTTCGAGCAGCGAACCTGTAGATACGACGACAGCGACGGCTGCGCCAACGACGGTCGCGACCACGCTTGCGACCACAACAACGCAAGCACCGACGACTACACAAACGCCGTCGACCACGACCACGACCGAGGTGGTTGAACCCGCCGAGGGAGAGGACCTGGGCCGTTCGCTAGATGCTCCCGTAGCAGCGATCACGGTTGATGGTGATCCGGGGGACTGGGCGTTGATCCCCGGGCTCGCGACGACGCTGGAGCCGATGGAGGCCGACGCTGACAAGAACATCGAGGACAAAGAGGTCACGATCAGGATGGCGTACGACGAGGAGAACGGAGATGCGCGGTTCACCGTTGCGGACGACTACGACTGGAA
>BDTL01000256.1 GCA_002898115.1 bacterium BMS3Bbin02
CCTCAACCATTGCATCCCTTGAGCAATACCCGTGTTCCCGTGAGGCCAGATACAGCAGCGGCATCACTGTTGAGCGGCGTTCCGGATAGGCGGCCAACACGGCACGCGCCCGCTGTTGACGTTCGGGACTCCACTGCCCAAGGACCCTATCGGCGACTGGATCGGTCATCGGTCAACATCTCCGAGAACCGGATCAGCAGAGGCGAGAGTCGCAACGAGGTCGGCGACCAACAAGTCGGTCATCATGACCGGCATGGCCTGAACCGCGGCGAACGATGGGGCCCGAACGTGAAGCCGCCACGGGCGTGCCCCACCCTGGGACACGATGTACACACCCAAATGGCCGCGCGGGGACTCGACACCCTGGTACGCCTCGCCCGCGGGAACGCGAAAACCCTCAGTGAACAGTTTGAAGTGGTGAATCAACGCCTCCATCGACTCGTCAATTCGCTGGCGTGGCGGCGGCGTTACCTTGCGGTCATCGGTGCGGAAGTCGCCGGCTGGCATCGTATTGAGTATCTGTTCAACGATCCGGAGCGACTGGCGCATCTCCTCGATGCGCACCAGGTAGCGGTCGAGAACGTCACCATGTTTGCCAACAGGCACATCGAAGTCGTATTGCTCGATGCCGGAATAGGGAAACACCTTGCGGAGATCGTGGGCAATTCCCGAGCCGCGAGCGATCGGTCCCGATACACCGTACTGGCGACACTCCTCGGGGGTGATCACACCAATACCCCGAGTCCGATCGAGAAAGATCGGATTCTTGTTGAGAATGGCCTCATCCCGATCAATACCGGCGGAGACCCTTACCAGCAGGTCCTCAATGTCGTCCTCCCACCCATCGTGGAGGTCCGCCGCAACACCACCCGGCCGAATGTAGTTGTGGTTCATTCGGAGACCGGTAACTTTCTCAAAGAACTCCAGGCAGGTCTCGCGATCCTGCCATCCGAACAGCATCATCGAAACGGCGCCAATATCCATTCCCTGAGTGGCAACCCACAGCAGGTGGCTCGCGACCCTGTTGAGCTCTGTCATGAGAATCCGAATTGCCTGGGCGCGAGTCGGGATCTCAACATCGAGCAGCTGCTCGACAGCGAGCGAGTAGGCGAGTTCGTTGTGGAATGGTGACAGGTAGTCCATACGAGTGACGTTCGTCGCTCCCTGCATGTAGGAGAGCGTCTCAGCCGTCTTTTCCATGCCGGTGTGGAGGTACCCGATGATCGGTTTCACGCGGCGAATCGTCTCACCCTCAATTTCAAGGTGGAGTCGAAGCACACCGTGGGTCGAGGGATGCTGGGGGCCCATGTTGAGGATCTGACGCTGGTCCTCGTCGGCGCCACCTTCACCGATGTAGTCGTCATCGACCGCGGTACCCCGTTGGATGGTCGCCGCCGCATCCTGTGCCTCAGGAAGCATCTCCTGGGCACCCTCATCGGTAGCCGCACGCACCCACTCTTGCTCTTCAGTGCCGGCGACCCATACGTCATGAATCTCACGACGAGACGTAGCATCGTCGAGGCCGCCTACCGGCTCCGGAGGCTCAATGGTCGGCGTTTCCCTGTCGCCTGTTGCAAGATGTGGCGTGTCGCTCATGGTGCCTTGTACGAAGCCTTGAACTGGACGGGAACAGAACCAACAGACGCATCCTTACGTAGTGGATGCCCCTCCCATTCGTCCGGGAGAAGAATTCGAGTCATGTCCGGATGATCGGTAAAGGTGATACCCATGAGGTCGTACGCCTCACGTTCGAAAAAGTTGGCGCCCGCAAAGACATCAGAGATTGATGCGACCGACGGGTCGGATGCCGGGACGCCGATCTTGATCCGGAGTCGCTTCCCCGCGCTGATTGATTCGATGTGGACAACAACGTCGAAACGAGGAGTTCGCCGAAGGTAGTCAACGGCGCACAAGTCAATGAAGAGGGTGTAACCCGCGGCGTGCGCCGCGGCGACTAGGCCGTGGTAGTCATCACTGGAAACGGTGACGATGTCCCACGATGCACCGGTGGCCTCGAAGACCTCGAACTCGGCGCTTGCGAACTCGCAAGCCAACGCCGCAAGGTTTTCGTCTGTAGGCATCACACGGTCCGAGCCGGCGTCCTCGACACCTTCGGTTGTGGTCTCTTCGGTTGTGCTCTGTTCCTCAGACACGAAGGTCTCTACTCCTGAACTACCGGCGAATGGTGCCGGCCATGATTTCTTCCTGCAGACTCAAAATGCCGTGCAGCAACGATTGTGGTCCCGGAGGACAACCCGGAACGTACATGTCGACCGGGACGATCTGATCGACACCCTGAACCAGGGCATAGTTGTTGAACATTCCGCCGGTTGACGCGCATGCGCCCATCGAGATAACCCATTTCGGCTCGGCCATCTGGTCGTACACCTGACGCAACACCGGAGCCATCTTCTGCGACACTCGGCCGGCGACGATCATCAGATCGGCCTGGCGCGGCGAGGCCCGGAACACCTCCATGCCGAACCGAGAAATATCATTGTGCGAGCCACCGGTTGCCATCATCTCAATCGCACAACACGCAAGACCGAACGATGCCGGCCACATCGATCGGGTCCGTGCCCAGTTGACGCCCTTGTCCATGGTCGTCATCAAGAATCCGGGCACATGAGCTTGATGGGCCACTAGGCAGCCTCCTCTTCGACGTACTCCGCAACGACGCGCCGGTATCGGTCGCGGTACGCCACATTCCAGTCGAGGGCGCCACGTTTCCACACATAGACGAGGGTCTCGATAAGCATGACAACGAAGATCCCGATCGCAGCAATACCCGTCCACCCCAGGGTCTCGAACCGTACCGCCCAGGCGAACAGGAAAATCATTTCGACGTCGAAGATCACAAACAGCATCGCGACGAGGTAGAACTTGACGGGGAAACGTTGCGCGGGCTCCTGGAGGGGAACGATTCCGCACTCGTAGGGTGCGAGTTTTTCAGGAGTTGGGTGGTTGGGAGCAACCTTCCACGAGACCCACATAGCTCCGGTTGCAAAGCCGATACCAATCAGCATCATGAGACCGATTGGCAAATAGTCAGCAAGGGTCATCGGGACAGGCCTCCTTCTACGACGCAGACTAGAAACGAGATCGCATTCCACCAAAACTAGAACAGGTTCGTTAGGGAGACCTTACGCGTGTTCATGACAGTTGCTCGCGACATGCGGCGGACTCAAACGCGGTGTCCGCACCCGTCGGATCCCGGGAGAACTGTCTCGGCGTCCGGACCACCCCGCCTGGAGCGCCCATCTGGACATCAACATTCGAGTCAGTCGCGACATGGCTAGACAACTCGATCCGGAACGACCCGGACGACCTTTTCGATTGCCTTGTAGACGCGTTCGGCCATCCCATACTCCTCGGGTTCCAACAGATTTGCCATCACCTTGAGGGTCCACTCCATGAGTGGACGAGAGCGCAGGCCCACCTGTGTCAAACCTCTCATCACCGACGGATTCCCGATTACTTTCACGAAGACCCGAGCCACCTTGTGATAGGCCGCATACTCGTCGTCGAGCACCTGAGCGTACCGACCGAGCAATGCGAGGTCGTCAGCGGCGAGCGCCTCGACGATCACGTCCGCGGCCATGCGTCCGGTTTCATAGGCGTAGTCGATGCCTTCACCGTTGAACGGGTTGACGGCACCGGCCGCGTCTCCGATCACAAGCCAATTGGCACCTACCTTCGGCCCCACAGACATGGCCATCGGCAACTTGCCCCCGACAGCCGGCTGGAGTGCATCGGACTCCGACACCTGCCAATACTCCGGCAGCCGTGCGACATACGCCTCGAGCATCCGTGTCGTGTTGACATCCCTCCAACCCTTGAACGTCGACAACGCACCGACACCGACATTGATGACGCCGTCACCAAGTGGGAACACCCACCCGTAACTGGGAAGCGAGCGACCATCCTTATCGCGAATGTCGAGCTGGCTCTCGATGTACTCGTCTGTGGAGTTCGGGGACTCGTAGTAGGTGCGGACCGCAAGCGCATACGGATAGTCCTTGCGGCGCTGGGTGGAAAGAGCGCGCCCGAAACGGCTGAGGGATCCGTCAGCAACAACGACCACCCTGGGAAAGACGCGCTCTACCGAACCGTCCATCGACTTCAGATCAACGCCGACAAGGCGCATGTCCTGCACAACGGCGATCGCCTCTGTGGCTTGGCGAACCTCGGCTCCCTGTTTCTCAGCAAGCTGTGCGACGGCACCGTCGAGATCGGATCGTCGTATCGAAGCGCCCCAGTTCGGGTACGAGGTCCGTTCCGGCCAGGGCATCTCAAGCATCAGGTCACCGGCGTACGCTCGCAACCCCTTGATGCGGTGGATCTGCGGCACAGAGAAATCGAATTCCATGTCGAGTAACTGCTTGATCGCCCGTGGTGTAAGACCGTCACCGCAGGTCTTTTCGCGTGGATAGGTCTTCTTCTCGACAACGAGGACCGAAACTCCGTTACGAGCAAGCCAGTACCCGGCGGCACAACCACCCGGACCACCACCAACTACGAGAACATCGGGCGAAGACATAACAGCAGCCTACTTTGCCCGCACCCAACCGGATCGGGGAACACCCAAGAACCCCCGACACGATGTACGCCCGGCCTCCGGGCCTTGACCCGGAGGCCGCGTGTGTAACTACCCGATGGCGAAAACCAGGCTGATAACGTCACCGTACTCAGCCAGGATGTCGGCACGTTCGCCACTGATCCGGCCAGTGTCGATGAGTCGCTGTACACGCTGGGAGTAGAGACCGATGAAGAAATTCGCCGCGTCAACATTCCCGAGATCGTAGAAAGCAAACAGTACAACCCGTGCGGTCCACACCAGATACCGTTTGGTTGACAATCCACGGTGCGTGCTGACACCACCTCGCTGAACCGACAGTCGTACGGAGTCAACGCCAGACGTCGCACCGCGCGAGCACGACACGGTCGTCTCCGTCAGGTCACACTCGTGACCTTCACAGTTAGCCGGTGGGCTCTCCGGACGAGAGGCACGCCGCCTCGGCGGCATCGATGGACTCGTTACCGAACGCCACACGTTCAAAGATCGCGACCGCAGACAGCTCATCGTCTGTCAGTGACGCGAAGCCGGGCATCGGGACGCCCGAGAAACCCAGCACAGCTCTGGCGTTAGCCCCGTAGGTCTCGCCGTTCTGCCCCGCCCAGCCGGCGGAACCGAGGGTGATCCACTCTTTCTGATCGGCACACATGTCCCCGGGGAACGTGTCAAGGATCGCACCGCCGACAAAGCCCGGACCGACACCACCACTACCGTCGGCGGCGTGGCATGCAGCGCACTGGGCTGTGTAAAGCTGCTCGCCAAGGGCAAAGAAGTCGACGGCACCCGCCCCGTAGGCATTGCCATCGCACCCAACTGCGAGACCCGTGGCTGCGTCGACGTCGAGCTGTCCAGAAGCGCCGCACGCGGGTCCGTCGGGAGCTATGAACGCATACGTCAAAGCCACGATCGGAATGATGATCGCCGCTACCGCCAACCACCTGGCCAGGCCACCTACCGACGTGGGGCCGCTGTCTTGTTCGACGTCTACCGGAGCGTCCTCGGCCGGATCATGCTCTTCGAGCGGTTCGAGAACCTCGACATCGGGACCCGATGGAGGTTCCGGTACAGCCGCTGCGGCGACCGGTGCGGAAGGTGGCGGGGTCGCTGCCCCCGCGGCAGGGACTTCTTCGCCGGCCCATCGAGCGGCGACTGCCTCGCGGGTCGTTCCCTCGATCTGTGCGCGGGCTGCTGCGGCCCTAGCAACAAGGTCCGCAGGGTATCCGTACTGTTCTGAGATCTTATTGAGTAACTGTTCCATTGTCCTACATCACTTCAGCCCGGCAAGGTATGTCGCGAGCGCTTCCAGTTCTGCTTCGGATAGGTACCCGTAACTCGGCATCGTCGACCAGGGTCGCTCCGACCGGGGATCCGCAAGATACCCTCGGAGGAATACCACGGATCCGGTCTCATCGCGGGATCCCACGTGCATGAGGTCCGGCCCCAAGCGCATCAGGCCGAGAGGCACGGTGTCTTCGTTGACATAGTCGCCGTAGGCGCTCACCACGCCCAGCCCGACATCAGTCACGATGGGTCGTACTTGCTGGGTGTGACAGGCTGCGCATCCCTGTTGGAAGTAGATCTCCTTGCCGGCGGCAAAAGCCTCTGACGATTCCACCCGTGTCGTGTCGCCAAGAATCGTACCTTCGCCCGGATTGACCTCTGTCGATGGGATCAACCATACGACAGCCGCGGCAACGACGAACAGTCCGACGGCAGAGCCGACAAGTTTCGCGAATCCAACAGGTGAACCTGACAGCACGTCAAGCCCATCATCGAGATCGTCGACCGCAGGGACCGGACCCTCCTTCGCCCTGGAAGCGAGCACCGACACTGCAAAAAACAGCGCTCCGAGAGCGAAGATCCCCATCGAAGCTCCGCGAGCACCAAGAGCACCCAACGTAGGCAGGCTTGAGAGCGCGAAATCCGCACCGGTTGCCGTAACGTCAGGGGAGTTAGCAGCGCCGATCCACGCATAACCCGACACAACCCCCGCCATCATTGACGAAATAGTGAAACCCACCACACCCAGTGTGGTGAGACGTAGATGCCCTCTTGAGATGCCATCTGGAATAGCCTTGCCGACGAAGTCGGGACCCGCGTGCCGGTAGAACGCCACCAGCCACGCGGTGAAGGCTCCCCCGAGCGCCAGGAATTCGACACCCGAGGTCCAGGGCGTCAGTTGAGTCACACTCGCGACCGACCGAATGGTCCCGAGAGCCGTGAGCGCAATGAATGCCACGAAACTAGCCGTGCCGAGAGAGAGCCATTGCAACGTGACACCATCGGATACGTTGTCAATTCGTGACCGTACGAGACCGGCAACATGGTTGGCGAGAATCAAGGCCGGCAGTATTGCGCCGATTGCAAACATCGCACCGAGTGTCTCGAGCCAATCCGGCAGGACCGAGTACGTGATTTGTGTCGCACCGTAAAAGGGCATCGCAACCGCCACGGACCAGAAGGCGGCCAGGACGCTACGGTCAGTCGGCCGAGTTGGAGCGCCCGTGATCCGGTGGACTACGTAGTAGGTGACTCCGAATCCCGCGGCCGTCAACCACAACCCGACGACCGCGCCGCGGGCAAAGACGTTCTGTAGAACACCGCCAAGGCCCTGTGTCGGACCTCCACCGAAGGGCAGCGCAACCAACAAAGCCAGGGCGAGCCAAATGACGCCGGCCGTCAAGAAGAGAACGGAAGGCGGAATCGAGCTGCGGTGTTCGCGGCGGCGAACCGTAACGCCGACTGATCGGGAAACCAGGAGGACCCCGACAAACATCGTGACATCGACGTACCAGGGGGCCTCGAAACCAACTTTGCCGTCGCCGTAGCCGAGTAACACCGCGACCGCACCAGCAACCACTCCGACTGAGTAGAGAGCCGCGCCGATCATTCCCAGACCCCTCGACGCAAGCCGTCGGTTGAGCACCTTTGGCACCAGGAACATCGCTGCAGCAATAAACCCGAGTGTGAGCCATCCGTTGACGAACAGGTTCATCGCAGCCGGATACAACCGGCCGTAGGAGAGGAACTCGACATTGGCAGCCACCGCCGGTTCAGAAAGCGACATTGCTGCAATGGCGCCGAGCACGGCTGAGACTGCGAAAAACATGACTGCAAGCAAGGCAAAGGGCCTTGCGCTCTTGTCGACAACCCGGCTGTCTGGCCGATCCGGCATCGCCATTGATGTGTCGTCGGCTGAACTGGTCTTAGCGGTCACCGTGTTCGTTGTCCTCGTATCGCTATCCATGCGCATGCACGCCGTGTTGGTGACCCGGGCGGGTCACGACGTGACAGCCTAGTCTCCGGTTGCTTGAGAGATACGTCATCTCTCGCGCTGAGGGCATTGTCATATCCTACGAGGCGATGGTCAAAAGGGGCGTGAATTCCCCCATGGCCTTCTCATGCGTAGAATGCGCGTGCTCATGCGTAGAATGCGCGTGCCGACACAACCGGCAGGGATCCAAAGCGGTGTCCCCGAGAGACAGACGAAGAGGTGATTGTCCTGAGCACAAAGCAACTGCGAGCATTCCTCATCGTCGGCGTAGCAGTAGCTGTGGTTGGTGCTTTCACGGCAGTGGGTGGGGCAGTTGCTTCGTACTTCGTTTCGCTTCCCGGAACCGACTCCGTCGGGCGAGAGCTCTATCCGGCGATACCCCGCGGCTGGGCTATTCGGGTCCTCGTCCAGTCCATTTCCCTCACTGGTGTCTTTATGGTGCTGGGTGGCATCACCCTCGCCTTCTTGTATCGCCGACCGATGACCTGGGCTCGCGCTGCGATCGGGGCATTTGTGTTCACGTCCCTGATGATGATCCTCTTCGGCGTCGTTCCGAATCAGATGTTGACCGTCGCCCAGGCGGACCTCGACTGGTCCTCACAAAAGACTCTCTTCACCATTCCACGAGTGCTCACGCTCAACAACGACATCTCCATCTCGTTCTCCGTCTTCAAAGAAATCATCGTGGCCGGCTTCACCGGCACTCTCCTCATCGCCGTCCCGGTGGCGATGTCCAGGTGGCAGACGTATGAAAAAAAGCGCAGGGAGGCGGGCCCGGTAACACCGGTCTCGGCGTTCGGTCGGCCACTAGTGAAGCAGGAGAAGTAGGCAATGGCGAACGATGTGTGGCAGGACCTACCGCCTATTCGCGACGACTACCAGTTGGCGATTGTCGACGGGGCGTACCTGACGAATGCCGTCAAACCGAAACAGTTTCTCCACATCAACGAAGCCGAATGCATCATCTGCGAGGGTTGTGTTGATATTTGTCCGTGGAAGTGCATCCACTTCCTTTCGCTCGACGCAATCTCCGAAGGTGTCAATGTTGACCACCCGGACGAGAACGCCGAGAACGGTGGATTCTTCATCGTTGATGAAGATGTCTGCACACGATGCCAGCTCTGTATTGATCGCTGCCCGACGGGCGTTATCAGTCTTGGCAAGTTTTCCGGCTCGGTCTCCGATACACTCACCGAGTTTGAATCAACGCCTTGGGAGCACGACACTGGGGAACGAGACTTCAAGAATGGCTACATGTACGGGATCCGCTGGTAGCCGATGAGAAGCAAGGTTTACGGTGCTAATGCGCCGCATGAGAGAGCAATGAACGAGGAGCGTAGGTGAGCGGCAAAGACAAAGGCGGCGTCATGTCGAAGCTCGCCGAGACTGGAAAACATATACGATCCAGTCAGGCATGGTCGAGTATTTTCCGTCCCGGTTCACCGTTCCGTGACGGGTATTCCGATACCCCGCGTAACCGGTCATATGTGATCATGAACAACGTGCTCTATCACCTTCACCCGGTAAAGGTGAAGCGACACGGCGTTCGCCTCTCTTACACGTTGTGTTTGGGCGGCATGAGTTTCTTCCTCTTCATCCTTCTCACTATTACCGGCATCTTTTTGATGTTCTACTATCGACCCACGTCACCCCAGGCGTTCCTCGATATTCAGGCCCTCGCCACTGACATAACGTTCGGTCAGGTCGTACGGAACATGCACCGATGGGGAGCTCACGCAATGGTGCTCACTGTGTTCCTTCACATGGCGCGGGTGTTCTACCACGGCGCCTACAAACCACCACGCGAGTTCAACTGGGTTGTCGGCATCATGCTTTTGCTTCTCACCCTGTTGTTGTCGTTCACCGGCTACCTGCTGCCATGGGACCAACTTGCTGTCTGGGCTGTCACCGTGGGATCGAACATGGGTCGCTACGCCCCCGTGATAGGTGAACAAGTGAGTTTCGCGTTGATCGGCGGCACCCAGATCACGCCGGACACACTGTTGCGTTGGTATGTGCTCCACGTGCTTTTCTTACCGTTCATCATCGTCATCTTTATGGCCGTCCACTTTTGGCGGGTCCGTAAAGACGGCGGGATTTCAGGGCCGCTCTAGGAGACACGATGGCAGGACTACCAGAACATCTTCTTCGTCGCTCCGCCGAGGCAAAGGCCAAGGCGACCGGACGTTCCGTTGATGAGATCCTCGCGGAGATGAAGGGCGAAACCCCGCCCGCGCCGGCCACCGCAGCACCAACCGGCGAATCAGGATCAGCGCGGGATCTCACCAAGGAGGCTGCCGACCTCGGTGTTCCCCAGGATCTTCTCCGGCGTGCGATGATCGCCAGGGCGAAAGCAGATGGCACTCCCCTTCCGACCGAAGCCGGAGCCGCGCCAGCCGCCGCCGCAGCGGTCGCACCTGTCGCCGCCGGTTCGCCAGCCCCCATGCCAGCCATTCCCGAGGGCGTGCGCACCCAACGACTCCTCACCGTCGTCAAAGCGGGATCGATCCAACAGACCAAGCGTGAACCGGCGGACAAGGTCAACACCTGGCCCCATCTTCTCGCGATCGAGTTTGTGGCCCTTCTTGTGCTCTCCGGTTTGTTGTTCGTGTTTTCGATCTACGTCGATGCGCCGTTGTTGGAGTTTGCGAACTTCAACCAGCAGCCGAACCCGTCGAAGGCACCCTGGTATTTCCTTGGATTACAGGAATTACTGTCTTACTTTGATCCAATGGTTGCTGGTATCATTATTCCAGGCTATGGATTGGCGGCATTGGCCTTCATTCCGTATCTCGATCGAAACCCTTCGGTCCGACCGTCTGATCGAAAACTAGCAATCATGATTTTCACATTCTTCGTCATGGGGGCAGCCATTCTCACAACGTATGGCTCGTTCTTCCGAGGCCCGGGATTCAACTTCACGTTCCCCTGGGTAGATGGGATATGGTTCGACTTCTGATGGATGCTCAAACAACGTTTATCGTCGGTATTGCCCTCGTGGCCGTTCTCCTGGTTGCGGCCGTCTTGAGTGTGGCCGTCAAGAGGGGTCCCGACGCCGGTCCTGTCAGGGGGTCCTTCGACCGTCGCGCCGCACGAGCTGACCGTGCAGCCCGTAGGGCAGCGGCTCGAGGCGCAGCGGCAGCCGCCGGCGACCAGCCGGAACCGGCTGTGGTTGTCCACGCGGATACCCAAGAGGAGGCCGTACCGATCGCTGACCCGCTCATGGAGCGTGAGACGATTTCGGCTGAGGAGTACGGCGTGAATCGTCGGATGTTCTTCAACCGTGCAATCCTCGGCTTTTTTGGCGCCTCGCTTGGTTTCTTCGGTCTTGCGTCACTTGCGTTCTTATGGCCAAAGCTCAAGGGCGGGTTCGGAACCCCGGTCTCGGCGGGGAACATCGACGACCTACGGGCGGAAGTCATCCAGTCCGACGGCACGATCAAACCGAAACCAATTCCGGCGGCACAAGCTTGGATTGTGCCGTTCCGGGGTGACGTCTCGAAGTCCATTCTCGCTGATGTTGCAGACACAGTGATAGTGGGTGTTGGAGCAGAACCGGGAATTATGGCGATATGGCACCGCTGTCCACACCTTGGCTGCCGGGTCCCCGAGTGCCTACCGTCTCAGGGTTTCGAATGCCCATGCCACGGTTCCAAATACAACCTCCACGGTGAATACATTGAGGGTCCCGCACCTCGCAACATGGACCGATTCAGGGTCACTCTCGACGCAGAAAACAACCTTATTATTGATACCGGGACGATCATCGAAACCTCCCGAGCGCCGGTGAAAAGCGTCCCCTA
This sequence comes from bacterium BMS3Bbin02, assembly GCA_002898115.1. Classification (GTDB taxonomy): domain Bacteria; phylum Actinomycetota; class Acidimicrobiia; order Spongiisociales; family UBA5794; genus BMS3BBIN02. The sequence continues at coordinate 11,654 of BDTL01000256.1, forward strand.
TCCACAAGGACCATCCTGCCTGTGACACCTATCCAAGCGATCTACTACTTCGTTGAAGCGCGCCCGACGCGCACCGGTCCCCCCAATGTTGGTATCGGCGCGATCCTGCTTCTCGTCGCTGCCGCAGTCTTCATTGCCTGGGTCGCCTGGTTATGGATCGCCGCACGTCCCTCATCGGGCGGCGAAGAACCCGCACTAAACCTCCAGCCCTACATCTCGGATGAGGAACTAGAAAACGGCAGACTGAACCGCGTATTGCGCGCCGCAATGGTGTCTGCAGCGGTCCTCGCGCTTGTTCTACCGATCTACTACGTCAACGAGCCCGGGCGTCAGGTTAAGGCCGCTGAGGCGCTCCAGGAAAGGGACGTCGAAGAAGGGGCGCGCTGGTTCACGGAGTTCTCGTGTGCTGTTTGCCATGCCGCCAACGGTGCCGGCGGCGGCGCGTCATTTATTGAAGGCCGCTCCGGACTCGACGTGTCTTGGGCCGCGCCGTCGCTCAACGACATCTTCTACCGCTTCGACGAAATCGAGATTCAGAACATCATCATTCACGGCCGTCAGGGAACCCCAATGCCCCCGAACGGTATCGCCGGCGGCGGCGCCATGACCTGGCAAGAGGTCGAACAGGTAATGGCGTACATCAAGTCGTTCGAAATCAGCCAGGGTGACGTTCTTCGAGAAATAGAACCCGCCGTCGAGGCGGCCCTGAAACGTATCGCAACCGGGGATGAAGCACTCGCCACCCTCATCGTTGAACAACAGGCCGTGATAGACGACATTGCGGAAGCACCCTCCCGGTTCGATCCGATCAGCGACTTCCCGGAGCAACTCAGTGCGGTCCTTGGAGGAGACGGGACCTGTACGAACGCCTCGGCCGCTCTCGTCGACCGAGCATGCGGTTCACCCGGTACGGATACCGATCGCGACGGTGTCGCCGACAAGGCCGAAGCTCTCTTCAACGATATATCGAAGGTCGCGTTCAAACAGCTCCAGACACGCACGGTTAACTCCCAGGGAGAAATCGTCTTCGTGGAAACCCCTGCGCTGAGCGTCACACTCGATCCGACCAACGCCTTCTCAACAACGGCTGCCTCCGGTTCTCCGATCAACGACCTGGACGCGATCGACGGATTCCTCACAGTCTTCGGCGCCCGCCACATCAACCTCCAGGTAATGGCCGAACGCAACGAGGCGTTCGCTGCGACCGCTCAAGCATCGATGGACTATCTCGTCCAGGCAGCCGCCGACCGCAAATGGTTCGTTGACTTCAGCCAGGTCGCAGCCGACACCGACCTCTCGGTCGGCGAGGCCGAGCGTGCCGTCGGTCTCTACAACGCTTACTGCGCCCAATGCCATACCGCGGGCTACGCTGCCGGGGTGGGTTACGAACAACAGGCAGGTTCCGGTGCCTGGGCGCCGTCACTTCTCAGTGGTAGAGCGAACCAACAGTTCCTGAGACTTGAAGACCACGTGAAGTTCATTCTCAAGGGGACGCAGTCGGGCCAGGCCTACGGGCTCAATGGTCTCGGCACGGGCCGCATGCCCGCTTTCGGCAAGATCCTCACACAACGCGACATCGAACTCATCGCTATCTATGAGAGGTCAATGTGATGCGGCTCGCACACCGCGTCCATCGCGACGAGAGCGGTCTCACCGGTCTCGAGAAACTTGGCATAGCCGCAATCATCATCTCGTTCCTCGCATTCATCCCTGCGGCGCGCGGTCTCCTCGGCGACGTCTACACCACGTTGTTCAAGTCGGTTGACGAGTCGGGGGCAACAACGGCGTTTTCGATTGCGGCTCGCGGCATCCTCGTCGCGATTGCCTCATTTGTCGCGCTTGTCGGTACCGGGTTTCTGTTGGTGTACACCAACCTGGGCAAACGTCTCGGGCTATTAGTGACCGGTGCCGCTTTGTTCGGGTGGCTCACCATCGGTTCGATGCTATTCGTCGTCTATGCACCACGCGGTTTGCGCCCCTCGAGCGTCCAGGGGCTCGGATCGATCGAGATACGAATCCCCGCCATGGGTCTCACGGTTGCTTCGTTGATCCTGTTCATCATGTTTATCGTTGCACTGGACAAGTACGAGAATGAGACAGACATCTAGCCCCGAGTTCTCATCACCCTACGAGTAGAGACGCCGTGACGGCGTCTCTTTTTTGTCCGTATCCGGAGCCCAATGTTCCGGTCGGAGTTACCCGGCCGCCTCATTGTGATGGAGGTGGTAGGTGAGGATCTGAAGTTCGGTCGACAGATCCACGCGTCGGACAACAACACCGGACGGCACCTGCACAATCGCGGGGGCGAAGTTCAGAATGGACCGGACACCGGCTTTGACGAACCTGTTGACGACGTCCTGCGCACTGCTGGCGGGTGTCGCAACGATCCCTATTGCTACGTCGCGCTGCTTCACAATTCGTTCGAGGTCGACGAGGTCCTCGATCAGCAAACCCCCGAGGGACTCACCGATCTTCGCGGCATCGGTGTCGAGGATGGCACTCATTTCGAATCCCCAGGCCTCGAACCCACCGTAGTTGGAGAGAGCCGCGCCGAGGTTTCCCGCCCCGACGATCGCAACCCCATACCCGTGGGTTAATCCAAGAGCCTCGCGGAGATCTACCCGAAGTTCCGCCACGCCGTAACCAACGCCGCGCACACCTGCCGCACCGAGATACGAGAGGTCCTTGCGCACCTGGGCAGAGTTCAACCCAACAATCTGAGCGAGCTGCTCAGAGCTGATCGTTGCCTGCGTCGGCGGCATGTCTCCAAGCGATCGAAGGTAAACCGGCAAGCGCGAGATGGTCGCGGAAGGGATTGTGATGGTTTTCACAAGCGCGAGGATAGCTCACATGAACGGAGCCGAATCCACAATGATCAACGATTGCTACGTTTGGCGGCTACCAGCGCTACAAGAAGGCTCGGCGTCGAAACGCGACCCGCGGCCAAGACCGTTCCATCGGCGCGCAACAGCACGGGGACCGTATGCCCGTAGCGCTCAAGAAGCGCCGGATCGGTATCGACATCCACGGTGACCACGTCGATCCCGAGCCGCTTGGTGTGCGCCAGCACGCGCTCGTGGAGGTCCTCGCAGATGGAGCAGCGATCGCGTGTCACGAACGTAATGTGGGGACTGCCAGTCATGTCCCCACCGCTAGAGTACGGGCCATGCGTCCCGCTACCTCGATCGTTCTCGTCGTCCTACTCGCTCTCATCATGGGGGCGTTCGTGATCAACATCTTCATGCGAGGACTCGTGTAGACGGTTCCACGACCGCTTGCCCGGGCCCCGGCGACATCACTCGGAGGACCGGAGCAAACCGGTGAGCGAGACTTGAGCGCCGGCGTCCGGCTTGAGAAACGTCACCGCGACGCGCTCGTCGAGAGGGTACGACTCGGTCGCCGAACCATTGCGGACATCAATGGCGATCTGGCCGAACGGATCGACAAAAAGACGTCCCTCCCCCTCGGAAACCTGCGCACTGTCGTTCCGCCAGGAAATGAGGTGCTCGACGGCCCCAACCCGCATGATGGCGTCGTCGCCTTCGGTGATCCCCACCAATGCGAGATCTTCCGGTGATACGTTGCTTTGGGCCGTTCCGTGACCGTCAACCCACAGGATCTCCCCGACCACGGCGCGATCGCTGTGCT
>BDTL01000257.1 GCA_002898115.1 bacterium BMS3Bbin02
AAACCGAGGTGCATCGCATGTGGGTCGACACCGTCGTTTAGCTTCCTCGCCAGCTACGCCGTTCACCCCACGCCTGGCGTCGCCGCTCCCTCTCAATGCGCTGCGATTCGCGCCAGTGATGGACACAAACCCCTCATTCACTGACATTTTGTGCCGATCATATTGAGTAGTACCCGCGCTGCGGGTGCGCGACACCGACAACTACGCGAGGTCGTCATGAGGGAGCTTCGAGCAGCATTCCGCGAGGGCCTTCCGCCGCTCATTGAAGCTCTCGAAGGAGTGGCTGACGAGCTGCGGCTCGGGACCACAGACGTGGAGGATGAAGCGCGTCGTCTTGCCCATCAGCTCAAGGGATCGGGTGGCAGCTTCGGATATCCGAAGGTCACGAACGCAGCCGTCGAAGTGCTGCAGGCCTCTGTGAGTGAGATGATCGAGCCACTGGACGTTCTGGTGGCAATGCTGCGACGTGTCGAAGCTGAGGACGAATCGGCTGCGACTCAGATCTTGGTCATCGATGACGATCCGCTGATCCAACAGCTCCTCGTTGCGACGCTCGGCAGCGACAGCCGCGACGTGGTCGTAGCGGGATCCTTGAAGGAGGCCGAGAAGCTGTTCTCCGGGGACTTTTCCCTCATCATCCTCGACCTCTTTCTGCCCGACGGTGACGGTCGCGAGGTTATCAAGCAGATCCGTGAGAGCGTGGACACCGCGCTGACTCCGATTCTTGTGTTGTCGGGCGCCAGTACCAGTCACGCGAGGGATGAGTGCCTTGACCTGGGCGCCGTGGCATTTGTGGAAAAGCCGTTCGTGCCGGGTGACCTCTTTGAGATCGCTGACCAGATTCTCCATGGTGTCCTGCCTCCGCAACGTACCCAGGACCAGTTTGTTGAGGAGGAACCCGGCAATCCAGGGCCGCGTGCGATTCTTCTTGCAGAAGACGATGAGCTCACGGCGACGTTGATCAAGGATCGCCTTCTGCGCAACGGTTTCGAGGTAGTCCATTGTGCCAATGGTTACGAGGCGCTCAAGGTCGCTGAAACGCAGCCTTTCGTGCTCGCGATCCTTGATGTGAAGATGCCCCGGATGGATGGGTTCGAACTCCTTGCGAAGCTACGGAATCTTCCCCAACTGGCGGACATGCCCATCATGATGCTTACCGGTATGGGCAGCGAGCATGACGTTGTTCGCGGGTTTGATCTCGGAGCCGATGGTTATGTCCTGAAACCGTTCTCTCCCGCTGAGTTGGTGGCCCGTATTGACCGCCTCCTGGCGCAGTCTTGAACGTCTGTGAAACCATGCCTTGTGAGCGCACGTCCACGGTGATCCTGGCGCCAACGGGTGGTAGGTCCGCGGTGAACGATCTTCTTCTCGAAGCGGTAACCTCGTGTTAGTCGTGGTGTGGTCGCTTGCGGCGCTTGTCGCTGTCAACCTCGCCCTTGCCGGCGGTGTGGTGTTCTTGCGGGTGCGCAACGACTTCCGAGCTCGACGTTGGCATCGGATCGAGGGACGGTGGTATCCCGCGCTGCTCGACCTGCTTGCCGGCGACACGACGGCGGCGACGCTCCTGCCCTACGTTCAGCAGAGCGAAGTCGTTCCCGTGGTGGAGATCTGCGGACGCATGGTTCGGCGCGTCAGTGGTGACGACCGCAAGATTATTCGAGACTTCGCCCGGCCGTTGCTTGGCGGACTGGGTCCTATGCTCGGGGCGCGACAACCGGAGAAGCGGGCAAATGCCATACAGTTGTTGACCTCTCTCGGTACGGACGATGAGTTTCGCAGCGAGGTCGTGGCGGCGCTGGTCGACCCGTCGCCTCTCGTCTCGATGGTGGCTGCACGCGTCGTGGCGTCTCGACGGCGGATCGACCTGGCCTCCGAGGTGCTGGGGCAACTTGATCGTTTCGAGATGTGGAGCGAGGCGTTTCTTGCGAGCATGCTTGCCTCGATGGGGTCAGAGATCGCCCCCGAATTGCGCGACAGTTTTTCAAGTTCCGACTGTTCTTCGACGGTGCGCTCGGTGACGGCTCGGGCGCTCGCCGAATTCCGAGATCTTCCCGCTAGCGACATCGCAGCCGGTTTCATTCAGGAGGATGGCCAGGACGACCGGGTGTTGATGATTGCGTCGCTCCGGGTGATCGAGGCTGTGGGTCAAACGAAGCATCTGGAAGTTGTTCGACCTCTCCTGGGACACGAAGACTCTGTGATTAGGGCTCTCGCTGCGACCATTCTCGGCAAGATCGGGGTTGCCGCGGACGGCGTTGCTCTTGCCGCAGCCGTGAGCGACGAATCCCCCTGGGTTGCGATCCATGCAGCCACGGCGTTGCGTCTGTTGGGGCAGATCGACACGTTGCGCGAGCTGTCGCGTACCGGTGACGCCGGCAGCGAAGCCGCCCTGGAGGCGTTGGAGATGGTGGCGTCCTGATGTTGGTTGTTCTCGACGTCGTCAATGTGCTTGCCCTCAGCTACTTCGCGGTGCTCAACTTGACCTACCTGGGTCTCACGCTCGCATCGTTCCCTCGGACGCATCGCTACATCGCCAGACTCAAGTCTCTGCATGTGAACGAACTCCTCAGTGCAGCAGGCAGCCTCCCGATTTCGCTTCTTGTGCCCGCCTTCGACGAGGAGGCGACCATCGTCGAGGCAACACGGTCCTTGTTGACCTTGCGCTACCCCGAGTACGAGATCATTGTGGTCAGTGACGGGTCGACCGATGCAACGATCGAGGTGCTCGCCGAAGCGTTCGATCTGCGCCCGGCGCACCGGTTGCCGACGAGTGCCATCCCCACCGCAGGAGTTCGCCGCGTGCTCCGCAGCCGGGTCCACCCGCACCTGTGGTTGATCGACAAGGAAAACGGGGGTAAGGCCGACGCCCTGAACGCCGGCCTCAACCACTCGCGATATCCGCTGTTTGCCGCCCTCGACGCCGACACCCTTCTTGAACCGGACGCACTGATCCGGATCGCTCGACCCTTCCTCGAGGATCAGCGCACCGTTGCAGCAGGGGCGATGATTCGCATCGCCAACGGTTGCCGAATACGTGGAGGAGAGGTTGAGGAAGTCGCCCTCCCGCATCGGCTGATCCCCGAGATTCAGATAGTCGAATACCTGCGTGCATTCTTCGTCGGCCGCACCGGATGGGACGCCGTTGGCGGCACCCTCATCGTCTCGGGAGCGTTCGGCGTGTTTCGCCGCTCGATCGTTGCGGCAGCAGGAGGCTTTTCGACGGACACGGTCGGCGAGGACATGGAGCTGATCGTACGGCTGCACCGCTACTGCCGCGAGAACAACATCCCGTACCGCATCTCGTTCGTCCCCGACCCGGTGGCTTGGACCGAGGCGCCGGAGACGCTGCGGTCACTTGGCCGTCAACGAAGCCGATGGCAGCGCGGGCTGGCCCAGGCATTGACGCGCCACCTGCCGATGATGGGAAGACGTCGGTACGGCACTCCGGGCGTCCTGGCGTTCCCCTATCACTTCTTCCTCGAACTGTTCGGACCCGTCATCGAGGCGCTCGGATACCTGTCGTTCGGACTCTCGCTGGCACTGGGGGTGGCATCCCCCCGCTTTGTGATCGCGTTCTTGTTCCTAAGCGTGTTCCTCGGTTCGGCGTTGTCGGTCGCCGCAGTAGCCCTCGAGGAAATGTCTTTCCGACGATATCGGAAGGGGCGCGACCTGGCGGTCATGCTGGGCTTGGCCCTTGTCGAGACGCTTGGCTACCGCCACCTAAACACGTACTGGCGGCTCAAGGGAATGTGGGCGTTCCTGCGGGGTGACAATGATTGGGGAACGATGGACCGTCGAGGCTTCGGCGAAGACGACAGTGCTGCAACGTCCACGGCGCCGGCGGCCGGTGGCGCTAGCCGGTGACCTCGAAGGCGAACTCACCGATAGTCGAACTCGCCTTGCCGGCCTTGGTGTAGGACACCTCGACTTTGAACGAGTAGCTGCCGGGGGCCAACGATGTCGCATCTACCAGGAAGCGGGCGACATCGGTCTCGCCGTCTTCAAGAGAGTTGTTGTAGTACAGACTGGTGAAGGCTCGATCGGCGGGGTAGGTGATGGTGGCGCCGCGTGGTCCGTTGACTGTGATCTCTACATCGCTGAGGAGCGGAGCAAGTCCGGTCCATTCGACTTCGAGCCATGCGGGATCGCTCACAGAGACGGACCCTGCGTACTTGCTCGCCTGGGCGATGTCGTTGCCCGTGAACCTGGCTACTGGAATCGTAACGGTGAAGGCCTGCTTCTGCGATTGGCCGCTCTGGGTCCAGGTAGCCGTTATGCTCAACCTCACGTTTCGGCTGCCGTACGGGACGCTTACGCGCAGTGATGTGAAGTCGATTTCACCGGCGGACAGGGTGTTGTTGTCCATCAGGCTGCTGTAGGAATCGGTGTTTGTCGGATACGAAACGATGACGCCGGGACTCCGCGTTTGGGCCACAACCTTGAAATCGGTGGCATCTGCGCGGGCGGCGGTCCAGCTCAAAGCAACCCAGGCGGTGTCCCCCTCGACGATGGCGGCGGTTCTCCTTGTCCTGAGCGTGACTCCGCCCCGGGCCGCGCCGCTGTCCACCATACTGCCCGTGTCGGTGATGGTGCCCGTGTCGGTGATGGTGCCCGTGTCCTCGGCGGCGAGTGCCGGCATCGCGGACAGAGCGAGGAGGCTTGCGGCCATCAGAACTGTGATTGCTTTCTTCATCATGCCTATAGATCGGCAGACGCCACGAATTTCTAAACTCTACGGAGGGGCGGTTTCACGAAAACCTGTTTTGACTAGTCACCCGTCCGCGCCGGTCACGAGAGGCAATAGGTCTCATATTCGTCGGCGACCTGGTTGCGCAGCTCGGCGGACGCACCCAGCTCCTCCTTGAAGGCGTCGTAGTCGACGCGGGTCAAGCCGGAGTTGGCCAGCCTCACATTGAGCTCGGCATCCAACGCCCCGAGATCGTCGAATGTTTGGCGCTGCACATCGCATTGCCAGCGCGCCTCGAGGGCTACCTCGGGTGCGACGCCGTCGCCACCTCCGCCACAGGCAGCGGCGATGAAGGCAACAACGATGGCCATGGTTCCAATCCGTTGCGATGTCATACCTTCACTATCGAAGGATACGGAGCAATCCTTGAGTGTCGGATCAGTGGCTTCGCGGGGCTGACCCAGGCTTTGCTCTGGTGTAGCCGCCAGCCGCGACTAGGGATACGAGGTCACTCGCCGAGAATCTTCAAGGCGGCTTCGATGAGTTTGAGGTTCTCCACAAGGGTGGCACCGTCAACCGCGGCGTCTTCCTCGGTGTGATACCCGGGGTTCCCGGGTCGCCAAACGAACACCGACGGAACACCGAGTTTTGCGAACGTTGCGTGGTCGGAGATCTCGCCCCGCTCTAGACGTTCGACCTCCAAACCGATCGATTCACCCGCTGTGACGATGACGTCGACCGCCGACTGGTCAGTGCCGGTGAGCGAGACACCCGTAAGCGGGTGGGTGCCACCGACCATATCGAGCGAGATCATCCAATCGGGAAGTTGGTTGGCATTTTCGAGGGTGGCCCCGCGTAGGCGGGAACCGTAGTGGTGATCCTCCGGGGTCATTCCGAATGTTCTCTCCTCGGCCCCGAAGAACACCACCGTGACGGTGAGCCCTGCAATTGGGTCCCGGTCGAGCCGGCGGGCCAGTTCAAGGAGCCCGATTACTCCGCTTCCGTTGTCGTCGGCGCCCGGACTCGTGCGAACGGTGTCGTAGTGAGCGCCGATCAGAACCTGAACCGGGCCGTCACCAAACGTCACCCATAGGTTCTCGCTGGTCGCATCCTCGGGCAGCGGAACCTGCTCGGATTGCACTGCGAGGCCGAGGTCGGCCAGCGTCCTGCGGATATACGATGCTGCGGACTTCTCGGCGTCAGTTCCGCCCTCACGAGGACCGTTTTCGAGCAGGACCTCCAGATCCTCCAACATGCGCTGTGTTGCAATGTCGGTGGTGATATCGAGAGGTGGCAACGTGGTCGTGGTCGTTGTGGTCGTTGTGGTCGTCGTTGATGGCGAGGTTGTGGGGACCGCGGGCGCTGGTGTCGACGTCGTCGGCGCAGACGTGGAGGTGGGCTCGGTAACGTCTACCGATGAGCAGGCGGCGAGGATCTGCGTGGTTGCGATGACCGTCGCGAGCAGGCGGAGGTGGCGTTTCATCGTCCCAAGGCTACCGGTCCGAGTGGCACACGCAGATGATCTGATGTCGCGGGACGTCGAGCATTGATCGCATCGGTTCCCGGGGTCGTACAGTGGGGGAATGAGAATTCGGTACCGGGGCTTTGCAGGCGGTAACAATCTGATCGGGACGCCAGGCAGGGGATGCCGCTAGTGAGTGTCGTCGGATGGCCCGTCGTGCTGGCTTCGCTGTCCCTGGTGATTCTTGCGGTCGGTTTGTCACGGTGGCTTCGCCTCGGTGTCGAGCGAGACATGATCATCGCTTCGATACGAGCCGCCGTGCAGCTCCTTGCCGTCGGGGTGGTGTTCGCTGCCATCTTCCGATCCGATCAGGCGTGGTTGTGGTCCTGGGTCTGGGTTGTCTTCATGGCTCTGGTCGCGACCCGAGTTGTGGTGCGTCGCGCCGAGCACACCATTCGCAACCTTGCATTGGTCGCCGGCCTGGCAGTGTTCGGCTCGGCCGCGATCAGTATCGCGATCACCTTCGGCCTCGGTGCACTCGACTACGACCCGGTTGCGCTGGTGGTGATTGCGGGGATCACTATTGGCAACGCAGTGCCGTCTGCGGTCCTGGCGGCGAAACAGTCGATGATGTTGTGTCGGGATCATCTCGGGGATCTTGAAGCAGGCTTGGCGCTTGGGTTCACGCGCCGCGACGCGGCTCGGTTCATGGCCCCGCGCGCGGCGAAGGCGGCAATGATCACCCGGATAGAGCGCACCAAGGTGGTCGGTCTCATCGCGTTGCCCGGAGCGATGACCGGACTCCTCCTCGCAGGGGTCGATCCGATAGAGGCCGTCGCTGTGCAACTGTTGGTGATGTACCTGATCCTGGGCACCGCTGCCGTGTGTGTTGTAGCCGTAGTGAGCGCTGTCACGAACGCAGCGGTCACCGATGATCTCCGGGCGGCGGACTGGACAAAGGTCCCGGCGAGTTAGGACTCTGGTGAGGTGCCGGCGGTCGCGATCGCATGGTCGACGAATCGGGTGACCGCGGGTTCATCGACCCCCGCAATGTTGCCGTCGGCGTCCAACGAGAGCGATCCCGCGGTGAGCACGATTTTGAGGGCCTGATTCAGCGACGTGCTGCGCGTGCTCGCCGGCATCACCAGGACGCGTGCGGCGGGGGATGTTGGTCACGAATCGGGTATCGTTTGTTTCATGGCTCAATTCCCGGCGGAGGACTCCATGGGGATCGTGCTGCCCCTCGAACATCCGGATGACGGCGGTCGCAACTGCACTCGGATCTCACGCAATGTGTCTCGCCTCGATCAGTCCTGCGCGGTGAGTTCGCGAAAAATAGTGGTTGCGGCGTCATGTCGGCGGGTGATACGGTGTTAGTGGCGCTGGTAAAAGCTAGCGGGTGTGGTGTTTCTCAGAGTGTGGGGTGTCGTGGTGGCGAGGC
>BDTL01000258.1 GCA_002898115.1 bacterium BMS3Bbin02
AAAGGAGTTACGTTGAGGTCTCCGGCAACCACCCGCGGCACGTCCGTACGCGTGAGGTAGTCGAGGATGCCTGTCACTTGTTGACGGCGTATCGCTGCGGTTACGCGGAGCGGACGATCGATCGGGTTCATGAGATGGGTGCCGACGAGATGTAGACCGTTGGGCAGGCCGGGATGTGCCCCCTTGGGGAAGACCGCAAGTGATGCCCGCCGGGCGGGTAGCTCAAGCGAGCCGGGCTCAAAGGGGATCTGTGCCGCTACCGCCCTGCCCTGGTATCCGGACGCCGGGTGCAAGTCAGCATGCCGGAAATGTGTCGCGATCACCTCTGCGGCGTTCGCCTCCAATTCCTGACAGATGATGATGTCCGGTGCGACCGCCTCAAGCACTTGAGCCAGGGACGACGGGTCGACTTTGCCGTCATAGAGGTTCGCGGTCATCAATCTGAAGGTAGTGGACATCGGCGCAAGAGTAGACGCCATGTGGAGATGACCACGAACGAACAAACCGGACCACTAGTCTGTTGGTATGAAGATCACTACAGCAATGCTTGCCGATGCAGCTCAGGTACAGGGCGGGAAGCTCTTTGTGATGGGCGGAGGTTTCGACACGATTTCGGCCCGTAAGTTCCCGGTGGTGCATCGTGCAATCACAGTTGCGCTGATCGCGGAGGTACAACCCGATGAGCGTCATCGTGAGTTAGAGATCGCGGTCAACCTCATCGACGAGGACGGTCAAGAGATGGGTGTCGCGGCTCAGGGCCGGCTACGCGTCGGGGCGCCACCGACGCTGCCACCGGGATCACCGAGTTACGTTCCCATCGTTACGCCCTTCTACAACGTTCGGTTCCCGACTCCGATGGGGTACGCGTTCACGGTGCAATTCGAGAGTGAGGAACTCACGCGGATCACATTCCGAATCGTCAAGGGGGAGTAGTCCCGATGTGGACCATCCCGAACGGGATTTCGTTCGGCCGTTTGCTGCTGGTGCCTTGGTTCGTGTGGCTGGTGTTTGTGCCGGAGGACTACACGGCTGCGGGGCTGCTCCTCGGCTTCATCGGTGGCACCGACTGGATTGACGGTTACCTCGCTCGGCGTCTCAATCAGGTCAGCAAGGTAGGGGAGTTCCTCGACCCGTTGGCCGACCGGCTGGCGGTCGCGGCCGCGGTTATCGGAGGCCTCATTGCAGGGATCCTGCCGATGTGGTTCGGACTCGCCATCGTGGCACGCGAAGCCGCGATAGCGCTTGGGGCGCTGGTTGTCGGCATCCGAGCCCGCGACAAACTCGAGGTACGGCGTCTAGGCAAGGTAGCGACCGCGCTGCTCTACTTCGCCATTCCCGGGTTTTTTGTTCTCGCAGGTACCGGCGTCGAGGCATGGAACTTCTATGCCTACGGGCTTGGCGTTCCGGGATTGGTCGCGTACTACGTCGTGGCGGTGCAGTACCTCGGGGATGCGCGGTCGTTAGTGCGCGCCCGAGGCGACGCAATCGAGTAATCTCCGATCGAACTAACGTCTCGCCGTTTGTAGGAGGAAAGCCGTGCAGATCCCAGAAGATCTTCGTTACGCCCAGAATCATGAATGGTTACGCCAAACGGGTGACACGGTCCGGCTCGGCATCAGCGACTTTGCCCAGGACGCACTCGGTGACATCGTGTTTGTCGACCTCCCCGAGGTCGGTACGTCGTTCAGTGCAGGAGACACGTTTGGGGAAGTCGAATCCACAAAGTCGGTTTCAGATGTCTACTGCCCCATTGACGCGACCGTATCCGCGGTTAATGGGGCGCTTGATGACGCCCCTGAGTTGATCAACGCTGACCCTTACGGTGAGGGGTGGTTTATCGAACTGACACCGGGCGACGGAGCGACATTGGATGGTTTGATGGATGCCGCTGCCTATCGGGAGTACACCGAGTAGCCGTTCGGTTTGTGGAACCTTCAACCGTTTGTTGAGGGATGTGGGGTACGATACATGTATGAGCTTCGCGAACGACGACGAGCCAAGCACCGGCGGGCCGTACATTGAGCAGGACCCGACGGTGTTCTACGACCCCAGCCAGGCAACTGACACCGGTCAGGTCGCCCCGGAGGTAGCGGGGGCGTTCAAGTACGCGCTTCGTTTCGAGCGGGGCCTGCGGGCGGGAATGACGTATATTCTCGGCGACGGGACGACGTTGGTCGGCCGGAGCGACGACGCGGGACTGTTCCTTGGAGACGTCAGCGTTTCCCGGCGCCACGCCGAGTTTGACGTACGCGACGGCATCCTTCAGGTGAAGGATCTCGGGTCGCTCAACGGAACCTATGTCAACGGAAGCCGCGTAGAACAGGCTGATCTTGCGCCGGGGGACGAAGTTTGGATTGGTAAGTTCCACTTCATTGTCGCTGTCGGTCATGGCTAAGTCCGAGCGTCTTGCTCGGCCGGTTTCAATCACTGGCAGGTCGACCCGGAGCATCGGGGAAGTCATCACCTTCCTGCGTGACGAGTTCCCCGAGCTGTCAGTGTCGAAGATTAGATTTCTCGAAACTCAGGGTTTGATTGATCCGCAGAGAAGCCAGTCCGGCTACAGGGAGTTCACCGACGATGACCTGCGGCGCATTCAATATGTCCTGCGTGAGCAACGGGATCACTTCCTTCCGCTCAAAGTGATCAAGGCGAAACTCCAGGCGTGGGAGGCCGGCACAAAGTCCGGTCCGGCTGCCGAGTCGGGGCCACCGGCGGATATCTACTTCGCCGAGCCCACTGAAGCACTGAGCGCATCCGAACTCGCGAGTGCATGTGGCCTTGATCCGGGTGTCATCGGCGATCTGATCAACCTCGGGATACTGCTTCCGCGCACATCGTCGCGCGGCACCTGGATCTTCGATGAAGTCGACCGCAGCGTCGGCCACGCTGCTGCCCGGCTGTTGGACCGGGGCCTTGACATTCGGCATCTCCGCTCGATCAAACTGGGCGCCGATCGGGAGTACGACGTACTCATCCAGCTCGCGGGTCCGCTGCTGCGACACAACAACCCGGAAAGCAGACAGCGTGCTACCGACATACTTGCTGACACTGCTCACGCAGCATCCCAACTTCAGGAGGGCGTGTTGAAGGGTCGACTTCGCGCCCAGTTGAGGCCGTAACCGATGCTCCGCGCACTCGCCGTCGCGTTTTCAATCGCTCTACCCCTCACCATTCCGCCACCGCCGCCGATCGCTCCCGGTCCGAGTGTTGGTGAGGTTCCCACGATCGAGTCGGAGGCGTGGATCGTTGTTGACTCGGCTTCCGGTATCGTGCTTGCAGGCAAGGATATTGATGTCCCCCGACCGATGGCTTCTGTCACGAAGATCATGACGGCAATGGTCGTGGTTGACAACGCGGCTATGGACGAGGTTGTTGTCATCTCCGACAAGGCCGCAGATGTCGGAGAGTCCGAGATCGGTGTCGTGGCGGGGGAGCTCTGGACCGTTGGTGACCTTCTCAAAGCCATGATGGTCCGATCGGGGAACGACGCTGCCGTCGCGCTTGCGGAATACGTCGGTGGAAGCATCGATGGGTTCTCCGAGATGATGAACGCCAAGGCCACAGAATTGGGACTTGAGAACTCCCAGTTTCGTAATCCCCATGGCCTGGACGACGATGGCCACTACACGACGCCGTATGACCTTGCCATCATGGCCCAGGCAGCACTTGGGTATCCGGAGATCGCCGAGGCGGCAAGAGTCCGGGTCGTGCAGTTTGCGCCGGACCCGATGGGTAATCCGCGGGTTGCGAATGCAACGAACCAACTACTTGGAAGGTATCCGGGTGTCATTGGGCTCAAGACCGGGTACACCGCGAAGGCGAAGAAGGTCCTCGTGACGGTTGCTCGCATCAGCGGTCGAGAGATCGTGACCGTTGTCATGGGCGCAGAGGATCACTTCGCGGACACCACCGAGTTGCTCGCATGGGCGACTCAAACCTACGGACTCAGTGAGCGATTGTTGGCTCTGGGTCGACCCGAACAGGGTGGATCCGGGATCTCAGCGTATCCACCAGGCATCGCCGATGACGTCGTCGCCCGTGTCGTGGGGATCCAACAGCTCAAGAGTGTCGGTGATCCGGCCACCGTGTTTGAGGGTTCAGAGTTGGCCGATGAAATCGAATCCTGGCTGCGGGCGAACATGCCCGGTGCGGCCGGCGGGTCGGGTCGCTAACAATGGCGCCACCGTGCGACCTCGTAGCCGGCCGCGGGCAGATCACCGACCGGGTGCAGGAACTTGCTGCGGAGATCGCCGACGCATATCGCGATTCACGTCCGGTGTTCGTCGGCGTATTGCCCGGGTCGATAGTGTTTCTTGCCGATCTCGTTCGGGCGGTTGGCATTCCGGCGGACGTCGATTTCGTCGGCCTCCGTCCGTTCTCTGTCGAGGGCCGAGTGGCGCTGACCCTTGATAGCGCTATGCCGCTCGAAGGTCGCGACGTGATTCTCGTACACGACGTCGTAGACACCGGTCTCACGCTGAGAACGCTCCAGCGGATGATCGCTATCCAGCGACCTGCATCAATTGAGAACTGTACGTTCGTGGACAAAGAACATCGGCGAATTGTGGATGTTCCTATTCGCTATCGGGCGTACATGGCCGGCGACGAGTTGGTCCTCGGGTACGGTATCGGGTGGCACGGCAGGTTTGCGAATGCGGCGGATCTATGGGGAGTGACCGACGTTGCCGCGCTCGTTGAAGATCCCGCCAGGTTCGACGCAGTGATTTACGGATCGAAAGCCCGGCCTCAGTGATAGGCTCATCGTATGAGCACATACCTTCCAGTCGAGATTGTCGGTATTCGGATTGAACTTCCCACCAACACGCCCGTCATGTTGCTCCGTGAACAGGGTGGGCAGCGCCATCTCCCTATCTGGATCGGCCCGAATGAGGCCACGGCAATAGCGTTGGCTCTAGAGGGTATCGAATCTCAGCGCCCGATGACCCACGATTTGCTGTCTGAAGTCATTCGGAAGCTCTCTTTCGATCTCACAGAGGTCGTTGTGACCGGGCTCGAATCGGGCACGTTTTTCGCGGAACTGCACCTCAACAAAATCGGGGAAGACCCGGTGGTCATTTCAGCCCGGCCGTCAGACGCTATCGCTCTTGCCACGAGGCTCGGGGCGCAGGTGACCGTCGCGGAGGCTGTTCTCGACGAAGCCGGCATCCTCATCCAGGAAGAGCCAGAAACCGAGGACGCGGATCAGGAAATCGAGAGGTTTCGTGAGTTCCTCGCCGACATCAACCCGGATGACTTCGGCGAAGGCCACGAACACCCGTCGTCGAGCTCGTAACACGGGTCCGGGTGCCGGAATAGGTAGATCCGTCGCGAAGCACGGTCGCTGATTTCCCCATCGTTCGTTTCCTCGGCGTCGGCAGCTTCTGACACCGTGACGTCGGTGAATCTTCGATATCGACTTGGGTTGACTTCGATCGGGGCGGTCAGCCTCACAACCAGCCCTGGTTGGGGATCACTGAATGGCGCAACCCCTTTTTTCGCGACCTTTCCACTCCGAGGAAATAGTCGCGTAGAGTGGGCAGAGAAACACGCTCCGTGGTGTTGAAGTTATGCCGGTTGTTCGTTCGTCGGTGTGTCGTACGAACAGCATATGGTGATCGACTGCGTCCGTAGATCGATCATCGTCAACGTCGACGGTGTCGCTCAGTACTCGCACGAAGTAGAAGGGGGCCCGCAGTGGCCATCGGTAAGCGTTCGGTTCGTTGGTTTCGATTCTCCCTGATTGTGGTGGCGTTCACGTTGTTGGCGTCGTCTGTTGTTGTCGCTCAGGTTGATACGGGTGCGGTGGGTGCGGATCCGTCGGATGATGTGTTGAATGAGGATCTCCCCGGGCTGCCGCCCGACGACTTCGTTGATAGGCCTCTACTCCCCGGTGTCGGTGATCCTCGTTCCGCGGAGTTGCCGCCCGCCGATCAGGTCGGTGATCCGGGTCGGCCTTTCGAGCCGACGCCGCCCGAAGAGGATCCTGGGGAACCGGTCGTGGAGGATGTCCTTCCTGAGGTTCGTTCTGGGCCGGTGGAGGTGACGCCGATTGTTGTTGATGACCCGTTGCCGGAGTTGCCGGTGTGGTCGCCGAACCCGGAACTGTCTCGTGGGGGAGTGACCCCGGGCGTGGTGGATGTGACGATTGGTCGTGGCGCCGGTGAGGCGCGCGGCGTTGGCAGTGTGGTGTCGTTTGAGCCTCGGGGAAAGGCGACGTTCACTCAGGATGTCGCGTTAAAGGTGCGGACGTTCGATCCGTCCGAGGCGAAGGACGTGTCGGCGTTTCGTACGTTGTTCCAGCTCTCGGATCCCGGTGTCGACAAGGCTGCGGTGCTCGCCGACAGTGTTGATGTCGTGCTGGACTACTCCGATATTCCGATTCTTGCGGGTGGTGACGCGTTCGGGCGGTTGAATATCACGCTGTTTGAGGATTGTGTCGCGGACAAGGCAACGGGTGTTCAGTCTTGTTCGAAGTCGACGGCGTTGGACACGGTGAATGACGTGTCGTTGCGATCATTGCGTGCCGAGTTGACGCCGGAGTTGTTGAAGGCGTTGTTGGGTGGCGCCACGGCCGGGAAGGTGTCGGGCGCCGAGGTGACGTCCGGGGCCGCGACGAGCGCCCTCGGGTTGCAATCGACGGGTACTGGTGGGGCATTGTTGGGGATGTCTTCGGGGTCGTCGAGCGGGGAAGGTGATTTTGCGGCGGCGCCGTTTCAGACGATCGCGGATTGGGATGTGTCTGGTTTTACGGGTTCTGCGTCGACGTCGTATCCGATTCAGTTGCCCGCTCCGGCGGTGGGGCCGCAGCCGTCGATTGTGTTGTCGTATTCGTCGTCTGCCATCGACGGGATGAATCTCTTTTCGAATAATCAGGTGGGGTCGATCGGCGCCGGCTGGTCGTATACGCCGGGGTATATCACGAGGGTGTTGAAGTCATGTCCATCGACTGGGGATCTGTGTACGGCGGGCGATGAGTATTCGATCGTGTTGAACGGTGTGTCGTCGCGACTGGTCCAGACCACCCAGGATGAGCTCTTTCGGGTGCAGGACGACCCGAATTGGAAGGTTGAGCGCAAGATCGACCCGGGTGGTACTCCTGATCAGAACAATTACTACTGGGAAGTGACGGCGAAGGACGGGACCCGATATGTGTTTGGCCTGTCGGATGATTCCGCGCAAACCATTCCGCTCAACGGTGGCGCCGATAGCGTGTATCAGTGGGATTTGAACAAGATTGTTGACACGGTTGGGAATGAGGCGGTGTTCTCGTATGGGCAGGAGTTCAACTATTACGGTTCTGGAAAGAAGTATGTGCAGGCATCGAACCTGAAACAGATCGACTATTCGATTCTGAGTGGGCAGCCGTCTCTGCGGGTGCGGTTCAATCAGGAGGCGCGTTGTGGTGATGCGTCGACGACGTTCGGGAATTGTGACCCGGTGGCG
>BDTL01000259.1 GCA_002898115.1 bacterium BMS3Bbin02
GGCACCGGTTATCGGCTCGGGCTCCTGCCCGACATGAATAGCCCGAGTCTCGAACCGCTCCTCAGTCATCGAGCATTCCCTTCTCCCGCATCCAGTCATCGTTGAAAACTCGCGAAATATAGTTGCGCCCCGAATCAGGAACGATCACGACAACAAGGTCGTCGGGTCTGCGACGTGCGACGTTCAACGCCCCGGCAACAGCCATACCACCGGATCCACCGATGAGAATTCCCTCCTCAAGAGCGACGCGACGAGTCATCTTGAAGGCTTCCCTGTCGCTCACGACTTCATATTCATCAATCACCGATGCGTCATAATTCTCCGGATAGAAGTCCTCGCCGACCCCCTCGATGAGATAGGTATGAACGTCGGCTTCGGTCTCGGCTGTGTAGATCGATCCCACCGGATCAACACCGACGGTCAGAATCTCGGGGTTCATCGACTTGAGGTACCGAGCGACACCACACATCGTCCCGGCAGTACCCACGCCGGCTACATACGCACCGATCGTGCCATCGGTCTGGCGCCAAATCTCCGGACCCGTTGTCCGCACATGGGCCTCGGGGTTTGCAGGGTTTGAATACTGATCCGGGTGGTAGGAATTCGGGGTCTCCGTCGCGAGGCGTGTTGCCACCGAGTAATACGAGGTGGGGTCCTCGGGCTCTACATCGGTGGGGCATACAACCACTTCAGCGCCGTAGGCACGTAGCAGATCCTGCTTCTCGACCGACTGTTTGTCAGCCATGACGGCAATCAGCTTGTACCCACGCAGTGCGGCAACCATTGCGAGGCCCACGCCCGTGTTCCCACTGGTCGGCTCGACGATCGTCCCGCCCGGTTTCAGCCATCCGTTCGCCTCAGCGCGCTCAATCATGCCAAGCGCAATGCGGTCCTTTATCGAACCCCCGGGGTTCATGTATTCAATCTTCGCTACCAGGTTTCCCGGCGTGTGAAGACGGCTCAAGCGGACAAGTGGGGTGTCACCGATCGCGTCGATGATGTTGTCACGAATGTCCATGTCCGTAAGGGTAGCCGGGTCACGGACCTCGCCCGAAGGCGTGCCGGGACAAGAACAGTCCTCTTACCTCGACAGCGTAAAGACACCCTCCGCGCCAACTACGGTCTCACCCTCGAACACGATCTCATAGGTGCCCGTCACAGTGCCATCGCTGTCAAGACTCACAACGATCTCAACCGATCCGATGCGAGTTGATGGCACGTCGAGGGCCGATATGGTGAGACCACCAAGAGTCTGCTTCAGCGTCATCGTGCCGAACACGGCCGACTCAACATCGACGCCTTGCACCACTTCGAGCACGCCGAAGACGAGGACCTCAGGATCCGGGTCCGATTCTCCGAATACGAATCCACCGAGATCCATCACAAGAGTCACGGTGCCATCGTCGGCTATGTCAATCGACGTCGTCATGGGCCCGGTGGAACCAAACGTGTTATTGGTCCAGTCACCCGCGTACTCACCAATTGTTGCTTTGGCAGCCTCGATGATCGGGTCGACACCCACAGTTGTGGCCGGCGCGGCTGTTGTAGCCGGCGTCGCAGTTGTAGCCGGCGTCGCAGTTGTAGCCGGCGCAGCCGTCGATGACGTCGAAAATGTCCCCGTCTCGCCGCTGAGCACCGACGTTGACGTCTCCGCAGTGGAGCCTCCACAAGCGGCAGTGACCAGCACGACACTCACTGCCAGCACCACCACTCGTTTCATGCCTTGATATCTCATAACAGCCTCCCGGGTGTGTATAGCGGGAGTGTAGAGTCTTATTCCAGGACCTGGGACGTCAGTCGAACAAGCGTGGTCTGAACAGATCGTCGTGCATCTTCAGCGCGAACCGGTCCGACATGCCGGCTACATAGTCAACAACTTGTGTCATCACATCTGATCCAGGATGTCTGTATGTCGAAGGAATCTCGTCAGGGTGCAGCAGGTAGTAGTCCACAAGGTCGTGGACGATGCCGATGATCTTACGCCTGGTGTGTTCGGTCTCGGGTCGCAGGTACACCCGCTCGAACATGAACTCTCGCAACGTGTTCATCGCCTCGAGAGCCGTGACTTCCATCGTGACTTCGCCGATCGTCAACGATTCATCAACGACCGCCTCGACCATGGCGGAAATCCACTCGCGGCCGGGGTCCCCGAACCGCTGCACCGTGAGTTTCGGCAGATCAACAAGCGTGATGACACCGGCACGAATGGCATCTTCCACATCGTGGGCGAGATAGGCGATACGGTCGGCGAACCGGCAGATGAAACCCTCGGAGGTGGCGGGTGGTTCGGCGATCTTCCACGAGTGAGCTCTGATACCATCGAGCACTTCCCAGCTGAGGTTGAGCGGCTCAAGCACTTCGAAGACACGAACACCCTGGGCAGAATGCAGCCATTCACCTTCGACGTAGTTGGACAGCGCATCCTCTCCGGTGTGCCCGAAGGGCGAATGGCCGACGTCGTGTGCGAGACAGATCGCTTCGGTTAGTGACTCATTGAGCGACAGGTTGCGAGCGATAGAGCGGCCGACCTGAGTGACCTGCAGTGTGTGTGTTAGGCGCGTGACGTAGTGATCTCCCTCGGGGTTGATGAACACCTGGGTCTTGTGTTTCAGTCGACGAAACGCCTTCGAGTGCAAGATTCGATCGCGATCACGCTCAAACGCCGTCCGGTGGGAGTCGAGCGACTCCTCAATGGCACGGCCACGTGATTGGCTCGACAACGTGGCCCCCGGAGCGAGGTAGTCTGCTTCGTACCGCTCTTCGTCCTCGCGAGTACGCCGTCGAAACTCGCTCACCTACGCCTCCTGGATCTCGATCACCGGTGGAGTAATGTCACCCACAATGGTACCCAATGTTCGCGATACGGGTCCGGTTCCAGGGTGCCCGGCGATGATCCTACGGCGGATGCCCGCTGAGATCGCATCGATAATCAACACTACGACGATCGTGATGATCAACGCGGCTCCGGCCTTCGGCCAGTCATCACGGAACCGCAACCGACCCACAATCTCAGCGCCGATACCACCGGCGCCAATCATGCCAAGCACCGCCGACGCGCGGATATTGATCTCGAATCGGTACAGCCAGTAGGCCAGGATATTCGGCATCGCCTGGGGAACGACGCCGAACCGCATCGCCTGGAACCGTGTACCACCGGTTGCCTTGATGGCCTCGATCGGTCCGGGATCGACACCCTCAATGACCTCCGAAGTCAGCTTTCCTAGTGTTCCAATCGAGTGAATCCCGATAGCGAGCACGCCCGTGAAAGGACCCAACCCGAAAGCGGGAATCAGGACGATCGCCAGGACCAGTTCGGGGAATGCCCGGATTCCCGAAAGCAGTGCGCGCACCGGACCGGTCATCCAGTTCGGAGCCATATTTGTAGCCGCCATGAAACCGAGCGGGAATGAAAAGAACGCCCCGATGATCGAGGCAATCCATGCGACGTAGATCGACTCCAGCAGCTTGTTGAAACTCTCGGCGATGTCGGACCAATCCGGCGGGAGGAGACCGCCCATGAGACCCCAAATCTGACCGGGTGCCCTTCCGAGCGCTCCCCACGACAGCTCAAGGCCAAGTAGTCCCCAGATGTAGGGCAGTCCGATGACCAGGATGAGAATCCACCGCAGTCGTTTCGGCCACTCCGGCTCGACGGGGCGCTCGGTGTCCCCTACTGCGTCAGGTGCGAGATCTGGAACGGTCATACGATTCGCCTCCTCACCCAAATCGACACAGATTCAATGAGAATCACCGTCACGAAGATCACGAGCACGATTGCCATCACCTGGTCCCATTGGAAGAAGTTACGCCGCTCGTCGAGCAGGCGGCCGATACCTCCGGCGCCGATGAACCCGAGAATGACTGATGCACGAACGTTGAGTTCGAAGATGTACAGCGCATAGGCAACGTAGTGCGGAACAACTTGTGGAAACGCCGCCGACTTCACCATCTGCCAGTGGCTCGCACCTGTCGATCTGGCCGCCTCGAGTGGTCCCGGGTCGATTGCGTCGATCGTCTCGGACAACAACTTGCCCATGATGGCCACGGAAAACATGATCATCGCCAATGCGCCCGGGAACGGTGACCCGAACCCGACCGCGGCAGCAAACAAGATCCCCCAGAAAAGGTCCGGGATTGTCCGGATCAAGTTCATCGTCGATTTTGCGAACCAATACACCGTTGCGTTCGGAGTGGTCATACGCGATGCCGAAAACGCCAACGGCACGGCGAGGATTACACCTGTCGTAGCACCGACGACAGCGATACGCAGGGTCTCGACGAACGGCTCCCAGAGTACGAATGTTTCCGGTTGTCCGATCGACTTTGACCACGTGAAGTCGGGTGGCCACAACTTCTCGACCAGGAGTGAGACTTGCGTGCTACGACTAATCATCTCGAACACCGAAAAGTCGATCTTGTTGAATGCAAGCATCGTGAATACCGCGCTCACGGTCAGGGATATCACAACGGCGTTGCCGAGAGCGAAACTTGTCGCCACTGCAAGTCCGATACCGAGCGCAATGAGGCCCACCCACACATGGAACACCTGCTCGATGTTCTGGAACTCACCACGCTTGATAGCGCGGTTGGAGATTGACTCAAGGTAACCCACATCGGTGCCGGCCTGCAGTGCCAAAAAAGCCGCCCCGGCAAAGGCGAGACCGATCAAGATGATCGCCGAAGGGTTGGTCCCTTTGCGGTTGCGATATACGACCCAACCAACGACGAGACCGAAAAGCAGCCATCCAACCGAAGCCCGCAGCGACAAACGCCAGGTGATGACCGTCGTTCGAGCCGCGATCGGAATAATATAGAGCTTCAACCCAACCGCACCTGCAACAACTAGGGCCGAGAGATCGATGAGACCACTACGTTCGGTAGGTCGAGACGCCACACCCAGCAGCAGGAGAAGACCGTATGCAATGATGCCGTACACGGCACCGCGAGCGGCAGAGTTGATATCGAGAATACCGAAGGGAATCGACAGCAACACGGCACCGACGATAAGCACGATGTACTTCACTGAACGAGGCGGCTCGGTTGGTCTCTCTGTGACGATCGGGTCGTCGGCGATCGTCACCGTTACGCGTCCTGCAACATGTCGTCAGGAGTGATCGCGCGCCCGTAAATCTGGCGGAAGATCGCGTCATCAACATCGTTGATGTTGCCGTCGTACACCAGCTTGCCATCGCGCAAACCGACAAGCCGCTGCCCGTACTGGCGGGCGAGGTCAAGGAAATGGAGATTGATCAGGGTCGTGATACCGAGGTCTTCGTTAATCTTCTTAAGGTCCCGCATCACGATATGCGAAGTCACCGGGTCGAGCGATGCGACCGGTTCGTCGGCCAGAATAACTTTGGGTTCCTGCGCCAGGGCACGAGCGATTCCCACCCTCTGTTGCTGCCCGCCCGACAGATTCGTTGCTCGGACGTAGGCTTTTTCGACAATGCCGACGCGCTCCAGGGCGCGCAACGCTAGTTCCTTATCCTCGGCTGGCCATACACCGAACATCGACTTCCAGCGCGGTACCGCCGCCAGGCGCCCCATCAGCACATTGTTCATGACGGTCGACCTGTTCACCAGGTTGAATGTCTGAAAGATCATTCCAACGTCGGACCTCAGGGCACGCAACTCGGCGGGTTTTGCGCCAACGACCTCTTGACCGTTGACGTTGCACGAACCCTCAACGACCGGAACAAAACCGTTGATGGCGCGCAGGAGCGTCGATTTCCCCGCTCCGGAAAGCCCCACCACAACAACGAACTCGCCGTCCTCGATAGTCAGCGAGACGCCCTCCAAGGCTTTGAAACCGTTTGGATAGACGACCGATGCGTTCTTGAACTCGATCATATTCCCACAAACCCTTCATCCACAATGGCTGGATCCTACCAATCCCCTGCCCCGTGCGCCGCCGCACTAGAACCCGATTTCCGGACCCGCCCTGCCGCGCTCACTGCCTGTACCGGCGTCGCCAGGGACCCCCGTGCTGTTATCGCCAGGGACCGAGATGGGCCGCCACATGTTGTGGCGGCCCATTTCATGTCATATACGTCGATCCGAGCGAACTACTGAGAAATACCCAGCTTCTTAACAGCCTCACGAACAACGTCGAAATCGGATTCGACCGCTGGACGAATATCGGTCCAACCGTAGATCTCGTCGAGAACGAGTTCGCCCTCTTCAGTTCCAAGGTAGGTCTCAATCGCGGCGTACATCGCGTCGAGCAGGCTCTGCGGCAGGCTGCCGTTAGCCGTGATGACATCGTTCGGGATATCCGGCGTGATGTTGAACACGATCAGTTTCGTGCCAACGTCGGTCTTGTCCTTGCGCAGCGTACGACGAGCATCGCCGTATGACAGACCAATGTCGAACGTACCGTCGTACACAGCGGCAACGGTCGAGTCGTGCGAGCCGAGGTACTCGTAGTTGATGTCATTCTCAATGTCGATGCCCAAGTTCAACAGCTGGAGCTGTGGGTACACAGCACCGGACGTCGAAGTGGCGCTCGTGAATGCAACCGTCTTGCCCTTGATCTTGTCAAGGCTGGCGTTGCATACGAGACCCTGCTCGACGATTGTGCCGTCATCAAGGACTTCTTGGCCAAGGACACCATCGATGTACTTCCAACCGACCTGAAGTGCCTTCACTTCGGTGACTGGCAGGATTGTGGGCACGCCGTTGATATTCTCAAAGCCGCCGACAACCGGGTCGGAGTCACAAATGCCGGGATCGTTGGTAAACCACTGGCCGTAGTAGAGGTCAGAGCCGAAACGAATCGATTGTGCAAGCGCAACGATCGACGGGTACTGGTCTTTGGCCTGCACATAACCCAGTGGACCAAATGCACCGAAGTCCGCTCCGCCGGTACCCATGGCGACCACGAGTCCGTTGTAATCGGCGGTCACAACGCCCTCGACATCAATGCCGAGCGTCTCGGAGAGATACTCCATGAAGGGGAGGATGGTGTCGTTGAGCGATTCAGCACGCTCAGAAGGAATAAACGCGAAGATAACGCTGTCCGGCCAATCGGCCATCGGATCTACTTCGGTTGTGGTCGTGGTTGCTGGTGGCGTAGTCACGCCGGGTGTTGCCGCCGTTGTTGTCGTAGCAACGGGTGCCGCTGTTGTTGTTGTCGGGTTCGCGTCGCCGCCCCCACAGGCAGCTACGACTAAAGCAAAAACAGCAAGCAGCGCAATTAGCTTTGGTTTCATGATTGTGACGATCCTCCGTCTTGTTTTGGAGTCACACGGGGGGCCTCGGGCGCCCACACCGAACACCTAGGCTAGGCGATTCGCCGCGGTTTTACACATCGGAACAGCGTCGGCATCGTCGGTCCGCTAGTTTGATTTCGCGACCACGAGACATCGTCAAATAGTCAACCAGAGGTCACGAGGCCCTCAACGATGGCGAGAAAATCGGGCCAGTCATCAACGTCGAGGGTTCCTTCAATCGGCGTGTTCCACGGACGAATGAACCGGCACATCACCCGGTCGGGACGCATGCGATGGATCGTCTCCACTTGTTCCGGGGAATCGTCCAGATAGACGTCGCAACTGACCCGCCATTTCTCCGTCGTTATATGGATTTCGTTAGTCGGGACTCTGTTGTCCGATAGCCAGGCAAGGGTGTCATGAACAGCCCAATCGGGTTTTGTGGTGATAATGACGATATCGTGATCTCGTGCCAGAGTCGCCAAGGACTCGACCGCACCGGGGAATGTATCGAGGTGCCGAAACATTGAGGGCGCTTCCCCTTGTTCTGCCCACCGCCAGAACTCACCCATGGTCTCGAAGTGCGAAATGTCCAGGAGTCCGTTCCACGTTCTCACCATGTCGCGAGTGAGGTGGGCGTCGAATTGCTCGTTGTAGAGCCGAATCCAGCCTGTGTTGAAGTCGGCTACTACGCCGTCGAGATCAATTCCAAGTCGCATCGTGAGATCCTAGTGTTGGTCCCGATGCTCGAAGCGTATCGATCTTGCTGCCCAGACTGACCACGCAGCTACTCACAATTCGCGTTCCAGGGGCCAACCGTTTGCGGTGCAATCACCCACACCCTTCGTTTGCTGGGCCATCACCGGCGCCGGTTGGCCTGAGGCTCCGCAACTCCTGTGATCCTTCCCGATGCGGTGTCCAACCTCATGGTTAAGAAGATACGCTCGATAGGTTGCCAGGTCGTCGCCGAAGGCATCCGCGCCGGTCTCCCACCTCATGAAGTTGAGAACGACCCGGTTCCCACTCCGACACGACAACCTGCCACCCGTGCGCAGCGGCAGACATAGGCGATCCGTGAGACCAGGAGAGGCGAAAACCAGTCGAAAGTTGTAATCCGCACCGGAGGTCTGCTGGAACGAGACTTCACCGGCGCCAACCCAACTTCTACCGTCACCGAGCACCAACTCCACATAGGTGGAGAGGCATGCTCGATCGACCGGCAACCCGTCTTCAACTTCGATCCGGTACTTGTAGAGCCGCCCACCGGTACCCAGCAGCGATCCGTCTCGATCAACGACAGACACCGAAGACTGTGGCGCCGCGGCTTCTGTGGTGAGACACCCGACG
>BDTL01000260.1 GCA_002898115.1 bacterium BMS3Bbin02
GAAGATCGCCGGTTGCTGGTCGACCCGGTTGATATTGAGGCGCGCCGCGGCGCCCGGGCCGAGAATCGCGACGGGTTCCACTCGCTCACTATGGCCGGCATCGAAGAATCTCCCTGTTGCGAGAGTGGCGCGAATTGTTTCAAACAATCCGGGCGAGGCTGCGAGCACGTCGATGACGAACTCACTCTGCCCCAGCGGGTCGTTAATCGGTACGGAGCTGACGAGAGCGCTCCCACTCTCGACGCGGGTCAGGGTGCCGGCGGCGACCACACCGTTGAGACGAGTGAGACGATCTTCGGCATCCCACGGGATCACCGACACCCTACGACTGCTCAGTCCACCGCCACCAGGGTTGCTGCGATTCGAAATCGAGACTGACGTCGCCGAAAAGGCGTCGAAGTTCGACACGAACTGGTTCCCGGCGGTCTTGGCGAGTCCGAGCGTTGCGACGAGTGCGGCGACTCCGAGAACGGTGCCGAGCACAGTGAGAAGGGTCCTGCCCGGCCGCGCGAGCATGCCGGCAAGGGACTCGGTAACAAGATCGTGCAGCGACATTCGGGACCGAACAATCTTGTGCGGCGCCGCTTGGACACCGTCACCGCTCACCGTTCTCGCTCCTCTGTGAGTACCCCGTCTGTGATGACGATACGACGCTCGGCGCGACGGCTCACCGATTCGTCGTGGGTGATGACCATCAGGGTCAACCCATCCGTGCGAAGCTCGTCAAAGAGGTCGAGAAGCGATGCCGTTGTTGTGCTGTCAAGGTTCCCGGTCGGTTCGTCGCACAGCAGCACACTCGGTCTGGCCACAATGGCCCGCGCAATCGCGACTCGTTGACGTTCGCCGCCCGATAGCTTGCGTGGCGTGAACTCCATACGATGACCGAGCCCGACTTGCTCAAGGGCCGCCGTGGCCCGACTCTTGCGCGCGTGACGCGGTGTCCTGTTGTACACCAATGCGGTCATCACGTTCTCAAGCACCGTTCGATACGACAGCAGGTGGAAAGCCTGGAACACGAATCCGACTTCGCCACCCCGCAAGGATGTCCGACGAACGTCGCTCAGTGAACCGACGTCGATGCCACGCAACCGATACGCCCCGGAGGTGGGAGTGTCGAGGCATCCCAGGATGTTCAGCAGAGTCGACTTCCCCGACCCGGACGGACCGACAATCGCCACATAGTCGCCGTCGTCGACACGGAGACTGGCGTTGCGTACCGCCTCGACAGGAGGCGACCCGGGAAACGTCTTTGATACGTTCTCCAGCTCAACGACAGCGCTCATGAGTCGGTTTGATCGGTGAAGGAATCTCCGGGATCCGAGGCTTCCTGGAACCCGACCACGACGCGATCACCCTCGTTCAGTTCCCCATCGACCGGTGTGACCTCCACCATGCCCGCGGCAGTGGCAAGACCGGGCCGAACCGCGACGAGACGGGTAGATCCGTCGGCCGCCTCAACGGTGACGACCGTGTCCCCGCCCCCGGTCGCCGACAACGCGGCCGCCGGAACCGCCAGCACCGCACCCCCGGTGGACTCGGTCGCCACGGGGATCGTGATCTTCACATTGGTGTTGTTCAGATCCGCACGGACCTCGTCGGGAAGAATCTCGATGTAGATCTTGTCGGGTCCGAGATTGTTGGTACCCGCACGGTCGGCCTTGAAGGACACTGTCCCCGCCAGCTCAATGCCGAGCCGAGTGAGCTCAATCTGGACACGGTCACCCACCGCGATGAGGTCACCCTCTTCGATCGAAACCGAGGAGTCGATCGCCAACCGGGAGCCCGAGACCCTCATCATCTCGCCCGACGCGATGTCACCGCGCTGGAAACCGACGAAGTCAACCCGCAGCGGAAAGGCGTTAAAGAACAAGAACTCTCCCTCCGGGACCGGTGATCCTACGTCGGCAAGTGCGTCGGTGAGGTCTTCTCGCGCATCGGTGAGTGCCTTCAGCTCCGCGGTGATGCCTTGCGGAGGCCCAAGCATGTCGGCCTCATCGACGGCAACGCTGAGCACAGCCTGGGCCGCCGAGACACCCGTCGTCGCGGCATCCACGTCGCCTGACAGCGCGGTCATTTCCTCGGGTGTTGGCGGCAGTCCTGTATCCGGGTGGACACCGGCCTCGGCGGCGGCGAGGCGCTCCTGGGCAACGACGAGTGCGGCCTGAGCTTCCTTCAGCGCAGCGGCGGCCGAAGTCACATTGTCCTGCGCGGCTGTGGCGGCATCTCGACGATCCTTGGCTTCGTGATACACCTCGCGGGCGCCGTCCACGATGTCCGAAGCGGCCTCGACCTGGGCTTGCACTTGTTCATCGGTGGGTAGCGGTTCGTATCCGGCGTCCTCATAGAGCTGACGCATCGCGGCCTCGGTATCGGGTCCGTACACGCCGTCAATCTTGCCGGGATCGTACCCGAGCCGCGCGAGGGCAGTCTGGAACTGACGGATATCCTCACCCTCAGCTCCCGGACGCACGGTGCGAAACAGTGGTAGGTCACCCTGAAGAGCGAATGTCGGCCTACCGGCGAGTTCGAACAGCACCGCTCCCTCTTTAAGCTCGTCACCAACTTCAGGAGCTTTTGTCACAACCGGAGCGAGTTCCGGGGTGGCGAGTTGCGGTGTTCCGATCGACTCGGGGGTGTCGAAACGCACCGAACCTCTGGTGACGACGTCGTTTGCGATCACCATGCGCTCGACCGGAACCGTGATGAGCGAAGCCTGCGGAGGTTCGGTCTCGGCAGCGACCTGGGCAGGAGATTTGATCCGCGTCCCTGCAAGCCATCCGCCCCCCGCAGCCGTTATGACGACAAGAAGCGCAACAACTAGGCGTACGCGACGGCTCACCTAGTTACCCCGCGACAAGCAGTTCAGCGGCGAAGCAGTGCAGCCAACAGGTTTCAAGAGTTCTCATCCTTGAACCGCTGCAGATCGGCGAGATTCTCGCTCACAAACTGCTGTTCAAGTTCCTTGTACACGGCCTCGAAGGTCTTTTGCATTTCCGTGGAACACTCAAAGTTCGCGACTGCAACAGTGATCTCTTCGTCCATGATCGCCTGGAGAGCTTCCTTGTCGTAACGCTCACCCAACTCTCCGCCTTCGGACTCGAATTCGACCACGGTGGTACCGGAAACGCTGTCACCCTCGGATTCGGGCGACCACCCCATCACCTCGCTCACCTTGGCGTCAAAGTAGCGATACATCTCCTCCTGGTCGGCGAAGCTCTGACCCTTCTCGGTCATGCACACGGCCCACTGTTTGTTTGCATCAACGATCCGCGGATCAGATTCGACCCTCATGTAGATGTCCGAAAGCCGATCTCCGAATTCTTCGTAGAACGCTTGTGAGGCGCCCATGTCGAATGCCTCGGTCTGGGCCTGATAGAAACATCCGTCGGGTTCCCAGTCCGAAAACGCCTCGTCGTAGAACTGCTCCAGTTCCTCCGGTGTCATCGCTTCGAGTACTTCCTGGGGGGTATCTTCGACGATCGGCGGTCCTCCGCCGTAGAGGAGGCGCTGGTACTCTTCCCTCTCCGCCTCACTCATCGCATCGACGATCGGCTGATTCGGGTCCTGGTTCTCGAAATCCTCGGCCGCCTGATCTTGCCCTGGCTCCTGCAGGATGAACGTGCTTATTCCGAGACCGTATTTCTTGGCGAACTCCTCGCCTTGGAAATCCTCAAACTCGAAACCGCCGCCAATCCCGCTTTGGACATATGGAATGTACTCGAACCCCTCGGCGGCCATGCACGCAGCGACCGACTGCTGGACCTCAAGCTCCTGGGCGCGGAAATCGGTATTCTCGAACTGGTCCGGGTCGAATCCGGGGATGAAATCAGACATCTCAAGAGTTCCGTCGCCCGCAGGTGTCGAACTCGGAGTGACACTCGCATCGGGTCCCTCCCCGGGGGCCGTCGTGTCTTTCACCGTCCCGCCACACGCTGCGACCAACAGCAAGAACGCACTCACTACCACTAACCGTTTCACTACGCCACCTCCAGGTGTCCCCTTACGGAGTCTCGATTGTCGTCGAACGTATCCATCTTATCCCACCCGGAACGGTGTGCCTCGGGCAATCGGATTTCCCATCACCACGAAGACTACCCAACGGCTGTGAAGGACTTGTGAAACCATGTGTTGTTTCTCAAGACAACCCCATATCAACGTCACGTCCTCACATCCCCGTACGAGCTCCCTCAACAACACATCCCCGCACGCCGGCATCGCCGGCTATCGAGAGCCGTAGCGTGCCTCCAGTTCGGCGAACTTAACGAACAGGCCCGCAGCGTCGGCGACGAGCCGCTTCTCGTGCTCGGCAGCGAGCTCGAGAAGATCATCCACAAGAGGTGTGACACACTCGATGTCCACGGTCATGATCTCGATCTCCTCGGCGCGCAGCTCCGCAACCGCAGCCGCGTCATAATTCTCCAACAACTCGTTTACCCGGGACTGAAAGGACTCAGCAATGCTCGCAAACCGATCCCGAAAGTTATAGCCCTCGGCCGCCATACACCGTGACCACGTATCCTGAAGTTCGATATAACGCGGATCGGCGTTGAAGCGCTCAAACGCCTCCATCTGCAGATCAAACTGCTCGTCGACCGCCGCGTA
>BDTL01000261.1 GCA_002898115.1 bacterium BMS3Bbin02
GCACCAGGTCTCTGGACCATCGAGTACCGCGTTGAGGAGGCCCGCAGGGGAGCGGCCTCCGAGCACCCTTTAGATGCTTGGGTATCAATTCACAACCTCCTCAGGGAGGTCGATGACGAACCGAACAACGGACCGGCGCCATTCTTCAACCTGTACGTCCCGGCCGCGTGGAACGTCACAGAGACCGGCCCGGGTTACGTCAGGTTCAGCCCCATCGGCGAGGACGTCTCCATCCTGGTGATCGACCGCCTCTTCCGGGAGCCAACCACATTCAGCGAGTCACTCGAGACGCTGCTCGACGACCTCAAGTACGTCAATCCAACTGTCGAGTTTGTCAATCCTGACGGATTCCCCGCCGCCATTGCGACGACCCGAGACCCGATATTCGGACAGGTGTATTACACGCTCATCGAGGGCAGCACGGGACTAGCTATCGTGTGGTGGGGGTTGACAGGCAACGTCGATGATGCTCGAGCCACGCTCGACGATGTGATCGAGACACTGGAATGGACTTCGGGTGGATCGGTGGTGCCCGGCGTGTCGCTCGGATCCGATCTGCTGCAACGCGATACACGTGTCCTCGTACTCGCCGCGGAAGCAATGAGCCGCGTCGACTGCGACCGATCCGACGTCGTCTACGCGGGGGTAGTCGGGGGTGACGACACCTCGTGGAGGGAGGAATGGGTAGTCGTATCCTGTGGCTCGTGCAAGACCTACCCGATCACGTTCGTCCAAGCACGCGACGGCGGAACCGATATCGTGTTGTCGCCGGCTTACAACGGCACTCCCCGCAACACGGGGTCGTGACCACCAGAACCCGATCTGTTTGCCGGTACGACTCTGCCCGCAGCGACCACGCCCCTGCAGTGGTTCGACCCGCAGGCACTTCTCGCTAGGTCGAGGACGCCTTGGCCGCGGCGTCCGATTCGATGAGTTTGTCGATCGCGCTGTAGAGGTCGCGCCACTCCTGGGCGCTCAACACTGCTTGGAGCTGGACGTACGCTTCGTCAACGAGCGGCGCCACATCGCTGCGCAACGCATGCCCACTCTCGGTCAGAAAGACGTGAACACGACGCCGGTCCTCTTTCGAGCGTCGCCGCTCCACCCTTCCGTCGCGCTCAAGCCGATCAACGATCCCGACGAGGACTGTCGGCACAATGAGGGTGCGGTCGGCAATGGAGGTGAGGTTCTGCCCATCTTCGTCCCACAGGACCCGAAGAACACGCCACTGCGGTTGAGTGATGTCGAACTGTGCGAAGATTTCCCGGAAACGGGGTAGGACGACATCGAGCGCTTGGTAGAACATCATCGGGATGGAACGTTCGAAGTCGCGGGAGAGGGGTCCGTCTTGGTGTGTATTCATGGTCCTAGCAATATTTTCTGCTGCGATTGTCGCTGCAAGAATGATACAGGACTGCAAGGACGTCCCTGCCACTCGCGACAATGGCACTCTGATGTGGGCTGCCAGCCCGGCCCGGTAGTTTCGGGCGCCACCCGCATGGAGTCACCTATCGACATCTTCAAGGGTCCTAACAACGTAGGTGGGTCCTCCCAGGCTCTGCGACTCACCATCTCGTGGGTCGTCGGACGCGCCGGTGAGCACGAGCAGCGAATCCCAGCCATTCGCATCGGCCATAACGATATCGACCTCCATCGTGTCTCCAATCATCAGAACCGGATCAACGAGGTCGAGCTCGCGCCTGACGACATCGGTAAAGGGCTGACCTGGTTTACCCGTGATCGTCACGGGCCTACCCGACACCGACCTGAGCCGTCGAACAGTCTCGGCGGCGCCTGATACAAGTCCGGCCGCTGTTGGCAGCGAACCCACACCCGAGGTTGCGAAAACCGGCACTGAGTCCCTGGCCAACCTTGATGCAGCTTCGATGGAAGCCTCGGAGACTCCCGGCCACATCCCGACTGCGAGAGCGTCCGGGTTCTGCATCGGTCCCGCAGCAAGGTTACCGACGCGAAATCCCGCGGCACACAGTTCAGATCTGAACTCGTCCGATCCAATCACCGCGACCGACCGAACACCCTGAGATACCAGGAGTTCCACCATGACGTCAACGGCGGTGACCAGCTCGTCCGGCTTCGCATCGACGTCGGCCCGGCGCAGCACGTCGAGACACCACTCGCGAGACCGAAACGACATATTGGTGAGAAAGCCGACTGAATGTCCTCCCTGGCGCACTCTCTTCATGAACGCTGAGACACCCGGCAGGGCTTCACCATCTATGTAGGCCGTTCCGTCAAGGTCAACGAGAACGGTCCCGTAGCGGCTGAGATCGAGAGCTTCGATAACGGGTTCACCCATCGTCGTCGCCGTGGACGTTGACAACCTGAGTGCGTGTGAAAAACTCCACTGCCGTTTCGCCTTGCTCCGCAGGACCAAAGCCCGAATCACCCCATCCAAGGAAAGGCACGTGAGCCGCGACGCTACCCGCGAAATTCATGTTCACCGTCCCAAACTGGAGCGAGTCGGCCGCGGCCATCGCGTCGCTGGCGTCAGAAGAAAAGACAGCCGCGGAAAGGCCGAAGGATGTCGCGTTGGCGAGCCGGAACGCCTCCGCCGGAGATTCGACTCGATAGACAACGACCACCGGACCGAAGATCTCCTCGCCGGCGAGAGCACTCGTCGGATCCAGGCCGGTGACAATACAGGGATGCACATAGTGGCCGTGCTTGCGGGCTTCACCCGTAACCGGGTCCCCTCCGGTGAGCACTGCGCAACCGGCGGCGCGCAACCTGTCGACACGCATTCTCACAGCCTTCTGAGCAGCGGCACTTACCAGGGGACCTATGTCGGAAGTCGGATCCATGCCCGGTCCTACGTTCCAGCCTTCCGCGGCGGCCACAAGCGCATTCTCAAAGTCTTCCACCTGATCGACAACAATGACCCGGCGAATCCCCGTGCATCGCTGACCGGTACTGGCAAACGCCCCCCTGGCAATCTCGGAGGCGACCTGTCCCACATCGACACCGGCGAGCACGATCGCGGGGCCATTCCCCCCCATCTCGAGCTGCACCCTGGTATCGAGTCCGGCGAGACGGGCCTGAACAGCACGGCCTGCGGCAGTCGACCCGGTGAACGTGACCGCCTTGATGCCCGGCGTGCCGATGAGGCCGTCCGCGGTGGCTTCTCCGGACGCCACCACCATGTTGAGCACTCCGCGCGGAAGGCCGGCGTCGTCAAAGAGCTGCATCAGGTTGATGGAGGTGAGCGGCGTCAGCGGCGACGGTTTCCACACCACCGTGTTGCCGTGGGCAAGGGCAGGACCGATTTTCCACGCAGGCACGAGTAGTGGAAAGTTGAAGGGAGAGATAACCGCCACCGGGCCAACCGGGCGGCGGCGGACCGTGGTCACGGCCCCGGACCGAATCGGTAGCAGCACCTGGTCTTGCATGCTCAGAGCCTGATCAGCGTGATAGTCGAGAGTCCCCGCCGCCCGAACGGCCTCTCCCCTCGCTTCTTTGAAGGTCTTCCCCTCTTCGGACACCATTGCGGTGGCAATCCAGTTCGCGCGATCTCGAAGGAGCTGGGCTGCAGCGCGAAGAACTCCTGCCCGATCCTCGGGGGTGGTGTTCCGCCAGGATTCCTCCGCCGCAAGGGCGGATTGAGTCGCATCCCGAAGATCGTCCGCTGTACCGCTGACAACGGTATCGACGTGGACGCGAGTGTCGGACGGGTCAAAGATCTCTAGAACCGGTCCGTCGGCTGTCCAGCTCCCGTCGATGAATACTCCTGAACGAGCCATTCAGGCACCTCCTGTGGTTGTGGGTGGTCCGATATCAGGATCGGCGTCTGCAGTCGCCGCGGCTGAGGTGACACCCAGGTAGGCAGAGTGGAGGATCTCGGGGTGATCAAGCAGGGTCTGGCAGGGACCTTCATATTCAATAGTTCCCTTGCCCAGAACGTAGGCGTGATCCCCGACTTCAAGAGCCAGCGAGGCGAACTGCTCAACAAGAAGGACAGCCATACCGTCATCCGCCAGCTGGCGAACCGCCGCCATTAACCGGATCACGATCACCGGAGCCAGCCCGAACGAGATCTCATCAAGCAGCAAGACACGTGGGTTCATCGAGAGGGCTCGGGCCACCACCAGCATCTGTTGCTCCCCGCCGCTTAACAACCCGGCCCTCGCATTCTGGCGACGAAGGAGCTCGGGGAACATCGACAAGGCCTCCAGCGCTCGTTCCCGGGGCGCCGCCACCATGACGTTTTCCTCGACGGTCAGGCCGGGAAACACCGCCTTGCCCTGCTCCACATAGGCAAGTCCTAAGCGTGCCCGTTTGAAGGGACGGCGCCGAGTTATGTCTTGACCCGAAAGTGTGACGCGACCCTTCACGACAGGGATGACACCGGCGATCCCGTCGAGAGTTGTCGACTTTCCGGCGCCATTATTCCCGAGAAGTACGGTGATTGAGCCTTCGGCTACCTCAATACCGACACCGCGCACGACCGGGAATCCACCTCGGTTGATGTGCAGATCCTCGACACTCAGCAACACGCTCATCCCTCCGTCCCGATGGTTCCGAGGAACGCGCCCATCACCTCGGGCGACGATAGCACCTGCTCCGGTCGGCCCTGGGCGATGACCTGTCCAAAGTCGAGCACAGTCACGTAGTCACAGGCTGCTTGCACAACCTCCACATCGTGTTCTATGAGCAGCACGGCGCAGCCGAATAACTCGGGGAAGGTGGCGATGCTCGCGGCGAGGCGAGCTGACTCGGTTTCGCCGAGACCGGCGGCGGGTTCGTCGAGAAGCAACAGCGTCGGGCGAGCGACCAGGCACGCAGCCGCCTCCACTAACCGACGGGTGGGCATATCAATCTCGTCGATTCGAACATGACGGCCGGGGCAATCGAGCGCCGCGATAACTCGATCAAGGTCCTCGGAGGTAGCTGTCCCGTCGGATCCGAGGCGCAAGTATTGCTCGATCGTCAGCTCCGGAACTGCTCTCCCCTGCTGGAAGGTTCGACGGAGACCTCCGCGCGCACGAACGTGTGCGGGTAGACCTTCAAGCGAACGCCCGCCAACCATGATCGAGCCACGGTAACTGTCGATGAAACCGGTAGCCGCATCGACAAGTGTCGACTTTCCGGCGCCGTTTGGCCCGATCAGTCCGACAACCGACCCGGCGGGGACGGTGATGTCGACATTGTTGAGCGCCTTAACCGCGGCGTACGTAACGCTCAGACCCTTCACCTCAAGCGCCGGCTCGGTTTCGACCCGGCGTGGTGCGGCACTAGATTCCTCAGCCGACGCCGCTGACGTCGCAGAGGTCACCGACGGTGTGGATTCCACCCTTGCCCTGGCCCCAGCCCGCCACGCTCGCAAGGCCCTACGCAATTGGCCGGCAATCCCGTCGCCTCCCTTGCGGAGAATATCGATAGCGCCAATCGCAAACAGTATCGGCAACAGGTCGAGCGGTAGGTCCCACATCCGGAACAATTCCGGAAAGATGGCGCCCAAAACCCCCGCCAGGATCGCACCCTCCAGGTAGTTCGCACCGACCATGACGGCTACCGCAAAAACAATAAGTGAATCGAGCGCCTCGAAGCTCCGCAAACTGACGGTGCCGTTTTGCCCAACAAGGAGACCGCCCGCAATCCCTGCGATGAACGCTCCGACGGCGAACGCGATGAGTTTTGAGAGCGGCACACGCAGTCCCAGCGCTGCCGCTGCGCGCTCACTATGGCGAACCGCGGTCCAGGCGAGCCCGACCGGTCGCTGTCGAAGCCAATTCAAGGCAAGCGAGATAAGTATCAGGACACCGACCGACAAGAGGAAGTAGCCGTTCTCGCTGGCGAAAGGATCCGGTCGCTGGACCCGTTGATTGCTCATCAACCCGGGGAACTCGATCTGTCGCAGCACAACGGTCGTTGCGACCGCAAAACTCAGAGTCACAACAGCGAGGTTGATACCCCTCAGCCGCAAGGACAGGAGGCCGATCGCGAGCCCCACTGGCACAGCCAAGATTCCGCCGAGCAGCAACCCCGCAAGAAACGGGATCTCGGTGTTGACATTTAGCCATCCGACGGTCCAGGCTCCGATCGCGGCGAAAGACAGCTGACACAGAGACACCAACCCGGCGCTGCCGTATACGACGCCGATGCTCAGTGCGACCAGGGCACTGACGGTGGCTCCGATGAAGAGGAACGTCCAGAACCCTGGCAGCCACAGCACAAACAGAATGGCGAGAATCCCGAGCACCAGACCGACAGCGGTGGTCGATCGGACCGCAAGACGAGGAAGTGCTGAAGAGGTCATCGCACTTCATCCCAGAGAGCCCGCCGTTGAGTCCAGAGCAACAAGACAACAATCACAACAAACGGAATTGCTCCGCGATAAGCCGAAATTGCAGACACCCGAATAGCAAGCGCTTCGAACACACCGAGCACGAGACCCCCGATGGCGGTCCAGGAGAAGGATGTGAAACGACCGACGAGAGCGGCGGCGAACGCCGGCAACACCATCAACCCGAGCGATGTCATATCAGCCTGCCGGGTGGGTGCCGCCAAACTGAGGGCAAAAGCCGAAACAAGTCCGGAGAACACCCACGCCCCGATCAGGAGGCTTCGAACCGGTACGCCCAGCGCCTCTGCCGTCGAGGCGCGAAAGCTCAGTGCCTGGTACCTCAGACCGAGCCTCGTACGGTTCAAGATCGCAGCAATACCGAATGCCAATCCCAGAGCAAGGACCACAGATGCAACGTTCGAAGCGGGAACCACCACACTTCCGAGGGTGATCGACGATCCTCCGAACAATGGGGGAAATGACCGCGGTTGATCCCCGAACAGCCGGAACGCAATCGCGAACAAGCCCATGGCCATCGCGATTGTGACGACCGAACGGGTGATCTCATCGTGGTCCGAGAAGAGACCCGCCGCAATCACGCCCAACAGACCCGAGGCGGTGGCGCCCACGATCATCCCAGCGAGGACGGCGACAAGGAGACCGCCACCGGCATCCACAACTGTGACCACCGTGAATGCCCCGAAGGCGCCGGTGACGGCAGCCGTGAAGTTCAGCGTTCCTGCCATCCGGTACAACAAGACAACGGTAACGCCGATAAGGGCGTAGGCGCCGCCTGATGGAATGCCGGATACGGCGGCATCGAACATCTCAAACCTCTCCTGGGTTAGATCCGGGAGGGGCGGCTCAGAGCCACCCCTCCCGGCTTGCCCGGCTCAGGACACCGCATTGGCCTGCGGACTCCTACGATTCATCCGGGAGGATGACGAATTCGTCGGTAACCGTAACCCATGCGCCGTCGATGAGCTGCACGAACTTCGACGCGTAGTTCGGACTGTGCGCCTCGGCATCACCGAATATGTACGGAACACCGAGCATCGGGTTCTCAAACGGCTCCATCGTCAACAGCGATTGCTCAATCTTGGAGCGTTGCGTTGTCAGATCGTCGTCAGCAGTGATACCGGCGCCCTCGATGATATCGATGGCAATCAGGC
>BDTL01000262.1 GCA_002898115.1 bacterium BMS3Bbin02
GGCAGCGCCGTCAAACTCCAACACCTGCGCGCCCGTCCCCAGATCACCGTCGCTGCCCGCCGTGGCTGGAACTGGATCGCCGTCGACGGGACCGCAGAACTCGCCGGACCGCACGACCCGCATCCGGACGTGGCACCTGATGCTGTGCCCGCACTGTTGCGCACAATCTTCTCGGCCGCCGGCGGCACCCATGATGACTGGGACGAGTTCGATCGGGTCATGGTGGAGGAGCAGCGTTGCGCCGTTCTCATCACACCTGAACGGATCTACCCGACAAGCTAGCGAGCACTCGCCCTCGCCCAATATGCATGTGCACGTTCTTGGGGGCCTCCATAGTGCACGTGTGACGGACCGGTGGGTCGAGTACTTCGGACGGCATTCCACGGCTTGACGCTCGATCCGTCCAGTGTGACGTCGTTTGCCGTACCTCACTAGCTCAAGGCTGTACCTCACTGCTCAAGGAAGTACCTCACTAGCTCAAGGCTGTGGTGGGCTGAACGACACGATCCCATTATCGCTGCGCTCGATGCCCACAATCACGAAACGGTCACCCCATGCCACGACGTCTCTGGAGGTCATTCTCGCTGTCTACCCGGAAACGGTAGCGTTCAACGACTTGCCAGCCGGTCTTGTGACGGTCCGACGGAACTATTCCCGCGAAACGCCACAAGAACGAGAGGGGGTAACCGTGTTGGTACAATCCGAGTGGACAATCACATCACGAAGACCGGCTCTTGATCCGAAGGGTGCCATGGGCTCGCCACCAGGAATACTCCGAACCGGGGGCACGAGACGGGGTCCCGTTTACCCCGGAGGGCACCGACCCTCCGCACTCCCTACCGCGGCGATATCGTGAGCACATTCAAGGACGCGCGCATGCCGGCTGCTACGTCTGGCAAGGGGGTGCTGGCGGACCCCTGGCCCGATCGCTTCAAGGCCTTTGCAGGCCGATTCTCCGTGCGCACCAAGATCATCGGGATCGTCCTCATGCTCACGACGATCCTGGGACTCGGCATTACCTGGCAAGTGCGGACCGCGATGAGCACCCTCGTTGAGTCGGAGCTGACGGTGCGAGCAGAGACGATCGCGTTGGAGGTTGCGGTCCATGTTGCCGACCCGATAGCGGAGCGGGACACCGCGGGCGTCGTGAGTATCCTCGATGATGCCGTGGCGAGCCACCTTGACTCCGTGTTCGCGGCCGTCTCACGCGCCGACGGAATCATCATCGCCCGCGCGTTCACCGACGGTGACGGCACGCCGGGTGCCACGCTCGATGAAGTGCTCGCCCGAAAGGCAGACGAGGTTCCGGGTCTCCACGCCGTTTCGGTTCCCATCGAACCCGACGCGGGGTTGTTGACCTACGGGATGACCGACACCCGCCTGGAACGAACCGTTGACGGCGTAACGCTCCAACTGCTGTTGACGACATTGCTCGTCGGCGCGATCGGTGTTCTCGCGGCGACGCTTCTGACGTGGTTACTCACCCGACCGATCGTTGACCTTGTCAGGACCACACACAAGGTCAGCCAGGGTGACCTCAGCGCCCGAGCTGCAGTCGCCGCGGAAGACGAGATCGGGACACTCGCCGAAGCGTTCAACAGCATGGTCAACGAACTAGAAACCAGCCGAGCTGTCGTTGCAGAAACCCAACAACTGCGCACCCGCCTACTCGAACGGCTGATCGACGCCCAGGAGGAGGAACGCAAGAGAATCGCACGTGAACTCCACGATGGTGTCGGTCAATCGCTCACTAGCATCATGCTTGCGGCCGGCCTCCTCGAACAGACCGAGATACCTGACGAGCGAGACGAATACACCGCCAGAATCCGCGAGGCATCAGCTGACACCCTCAAACAGGTCCGGCGTCTCGGGCGCGAACTCCGTCCTTCCGTGCTCGACGACCTTGGTCTCGCCGCCGCCCTCGACCGGTACGTCGCGGAGTTCCGGCTGCGGTGCCCGGAGATCACCGCCGAAGTTCACTGCCACCTCCCCGACCGCCTCTCGCCAACAATCGAAACGACTCTGTACCGGGTAGTGCAGGAAGCCATGACGAATGTTGCCCGCCACAGCGGAGCAAGAACCGTGAGCGTGCTCATCGGTCTGCGTATGGGAACCGTTCGAGCCATCGTCGAGGACAACGGCAACGGATTCGACCCGGACCTGAAACGAGCAAGTGGCGAGAGTGTCGGGATCCACGGGATGATCGAGCGTGTCGAGTTACTCGGTGGGAGGCTCGACATCGAGAGCTCGGATCATGGAACGACCGTGTATGCCGAGGTGCCGATCTCCGTCAACACGGCGGCACCAACATGACCCCGATACGTATCGTCCTTGCCGACGACCACGCGGTCCTTCGTTCAGGGCTGAAGGCCCTGCTTGAGGCAGACGGTGACATCGAAGTAGTCGGCGAATCCGGCGACGGCACAACGTGCATCGAGCAAGTCATCTCCCTTGATCCCGACATAGCGATTCTCGATATCAACATGCCGCACTGCAACGGTCTCGAAGCGCTTGAGACCCTCCAGACGGCGGCGCCTCGAACACGGATCCTCATTCTTACGATGCACGACGACATCGAATACCTGCGAAAAGTTCTCGCGCTGGGCGGCGCAGGTTATGTGCTCAAACACTCGGCCTCCGAGGAACTGATGTCTGCGATACGGACGGTGCAGGACGGCGGCGTGTATCTCCATTCCGATCATGCGCGGGTGGTCGCAGTATCGGATGCCGAGCCTGAACCTCCGTCGCTCGACGAGCCACACACCCGATACGCATCGCTAAGCGAACGCGAGGCGGAGGTTCTCAAGCTCGTCGCCCTGGGCTATCGAAACACCGAAATTGCTGAAATGGTGTTTATCAGCGTGAAGACGGTCGAGACCTACAAGTCCCGTCTCATGCGAAAGCTCGACATCCACTCCAGGGCGGCACTGGTTCGTTTTGCACTTGACCTTGACCTGCTGAACTAGACGTCTCCTTCTGTCGGGGATTCCCCCTACACCACGCCGCATCTTCAAGGGATTCTCCCGCTACCCCACCCGTCGACCATCTGGTCCAATGAGACGTGACCATGCAGCTCACCAGCTCATCACGCTATGACAGGCCCCATCGAACGGCCAGAAGGAGTAGCAATGACCGAGATCACCCGACGAACGTTCGTCAAAGTGTCGGCTGCGGCAGCCGGGACAACAGCCGTGGCGTCGAAATTCCTCTTCGGAGGTCTCGAAACTGT
The DNA here is from genome assembly GCA_002898115.1 of bacterium BMS3Bbin02. Taxonomy (GTDB): domain Bacteria; phylum Actinomycetota; class Acidimicrobiia; order Spongiisociales; family UBA5794; genus BMS3BBIN02. Next base: position 3,230 of record BDTL01000262.1, read on the forward strand.
CCAGCACACCGATAGCCTCCTTCTAGCCCAGCAGCTTCAGGAAGACACCGTCAACACAACATGTTGGATCGGCAAGCAGGATTGCGGGATCGTCGCAACGAGGCTCGACGGCCGTGTCATCAAACTTGAAGGACTCGAGGCCCACCCCAAGAACCGGGGCACGTTATGTCCGAAGGGAACGGCACAGATAGGCGCGGTGTACGACCCACAGCGCGTCAAGACACCGTTGATCCGCACCAACGCAAAAGGACAGACGGGAGAGTTTCGGGCAGCCTCGTGGAACGAGGCACTCGATCTGATCGCCGCAAAGACCAAGCCCGTCCTCGAAGAAAACCCGAAGCTTTTCCTCTGGCAGAAGGGGCGCTCGAAGGCGAAGGCGTTCTACGACAAGGCGTTCGTCAAAGCAACCGGCGCCACGAAACTCGGTCACGGCGCATACTGTTCGGATGCCGGGTACAGGGCGGCCGAGTACAACCTCGGACCGAAAGGAGTCATCCACCCGGACTTCAAGGAGACCAGGTACCTGCTGTCGTGGGGCTGGAATATCACCGCCGCAGGCGGCAATAAGACTTGTTGGATCACCTGGCCGCAGCAGATGCTCGATGCGAAGGAAAAGAACGGCCTCAAGATCGTCCAGATCGACCCACGCTTGCGTCCGGCCGGCCCCCACGCCGATGAGTGGTTACCGATCAAACCGGCAACCGACATGGCGTTCGCGTTGGCGCTGTGTCGTGAGCTCATCCAGTTGGACTACCTCGACAAGCCATACCTGAAGAAACACACCAATAGTCCGTACCTGGTTGGCCCGGACGGACTTTTCTTACGAGCAGACGTTCCCGCCGATGCCGAAGAGGGTACCGTTGGGAAGGCTCTCGTATTCGACCTGGCAACGGGTGGCACGGCGCCGTTCGACGAGGCGGAGGACCCGGCGTTGACCGGAGCGTACGTCATCGACGACGTCACCGTGAAACCATCCTTCCAGCTATTCATCGAACACGTCGAGGGCTACACGCCCGAGTGGGCCGCGGACATCTGCGGCACGACGGCTGAGCGCATACGGCATATCGCCGAAGAGTTCGGTCGCCAAGCTCAGATCGGATCGACCAAGGTCGTTGACGGTGTTGAGATCCCCTACCGGCCGGTGGGCATCATGGCCTACCACATGGCCCAGCAGGAACTCGGATTCCAGGCGCTGCGTGCAATGATCACTGTGGCAATGCTGGTCGGAGCACCCGGCGCCGTCGGCGGTCAGCTTGTCGACTTCACGTGGAAGATCTCCTCGAGCTACGACAAGTACGAGAACCTTGCCGTGAACGAGGGACCGTACGACTACACGCTCGGGAAATCGAAGTTCTTCCCGATCAACTCCGGTCTCCCCGGCATGTTGGCGAAGGTCATGCAGGATCCTCAGAAGTACGAGGTAGAGGAACTCCCGAAGATCGTGATGCTCCACTACGTGAACCCGATTCCGTCGTTCGCGTCCACGAAGGACTTCCTCGACACGTACGGAATGTTTGAGTTCGTTTCGGTTCTCACACCGTGGCTATCGGAAACCGCCGACTACTTCGCGGATGTCGTCCTACCGACGGCAACGATGGAGAAGTACGAGGGCCCGTCCTCGGCTTCTGACCAGTACATCGACGGCAAGACCATCCGCCTCCCGGTAATGGACCCGTTGTTCGAATCAAGAGGCGAGATCGAGATCTACATCGACCTGTGCGAGCGCCTCGGCGTCCTCTATGGCGAAGGCGGATACATCGAACAGGTCAACAAGAACCTTCCGCTCAAAGACGAGTTCGCATTGCCACTCGACAAGAAACCCGATGTTCGAGACATCTTTGATCGATGGTCGCGCATGGAAGGTCTCGAGGGCGGCATCGAGTACTTCGAGAAGAACGGGGTCTGGATCAAGGGACCCGTACCGGCCACGAAACGATATGGCTACGCCACAGAGATACCGTTCGGAGGCGCCGTACACCGACTCTACGGGGAGAGTCTGCTGGTCGCTCAGAACAAGCAGAAGGAACTCGGCGCCGACGAGGTCTACTGGCGGGACTACACAGCGCTGCCGACCTGGCGTACGCCGACGATGGAAGCATCTCCTTCCGAGTACGACCTCTACCTGTTGTCATACAAGCTGATCGAGCAGAAGCAGATGCGCACATCCATGATTCCGCTACTCACCGAGTTGAGTGGGAAACAGCGGCTCGACATTAACCCGGAGACAGCAGCAAGCCACGGTCTCAAGGAAGGCGACGACGTAGTCGTCGAGTCACACAACGCGGTGACCGGTGAGACACGGCAGGTAAGAACTGTCGTTGCACTCTCGTCGGCTATCCGACCTGACACGGTTGGGATGCCGCACCACTTTGGTGGATGGAGCCCGAAGAACAACAAAGGCCTCGGACCGTCGTCGAACGAGCTCTACTACACGGGTGAGGGATATGTGACCTGCACAGCTGATCAGTCATTCCACGTCAAAGTCCGAGTACTGAAGGGATAGCGAGATGGCAAAATACGCAATGGCTGTCGATCTCAGCCGGTGCCAGGGGTGCCGGGCTTGCATGGAAGCCTGCAAGATCGAGAACAACACACCCCAGGGCGTGTTCTGGATGTACGTGTTCCGGACCGAGTCCGGCGAGTACCCGAACACGAAGGTCGACTTCCTGCCACGTCCGTGCCAGCAGTGCAACAACCCGCCGTGCGTGAAGGTATGTCCGGTCGGAGCCCGGTTCCAGCGTGATGATGGCATCGTGCTCACCGACTACGACCGCTGCATCGGGTGTCGTTACTGTGAGGTTGCTTGCCCTTACGGTGTGAACTACTACAACTGGAGAAAACCCGAAGAGGCCTTCGCCGACTACAACGTCGACTACAAAGATCCTGACATCGCAGCAGCCACCGGTGGATTGATACCGCCATACAAGAACCCGGCCCTTGATCGTCTCCAGGGAACGGAGCAGCGCCTTACGGCCGGAAGCGCTCACAATGTCGGCGTGATGGAAAAGTGCACGTTCTGTGTGCAGCGTGTCGACAAGGGCCTTGATCCGGCCTGCGTCGACGTCTGCCCGGTCCATGCTCTTCACTTCGGCGACATCGAAGACGCGAACAGCCCGATATCGCAGTACGTCAACCGGCAAACCGGATTCAAGCTCCTCGAGGAGCTCGGAACCGATCCGAGTGTGTTCTATCTCAACGGCACACCACCCGGATCCGACACTCGCGAGATCGAACGACCACTGACGGAGGTGGGATCATGACCGCGGATACATTGCCGACAACCGATCCGGGAAGCATCCGCAGACCCAATGAGGAACTCCCTCAGAAGATCGGACAACTCTCGCCAAGCTGGATCGCCTTCTTCATCGCGATGTCGGTGATTACAGCCGTCGGGATCTACGCCTACCTGCTCCAGATCAACAACGGTCTCATCGTGACGGGGCTCCGCGGCCTCGGATCGATGGCCGGTGCAACCTGGGGTCTGTATGTGGCGTACTACGTGTACTTCATCGGAGTCAGCTTCGCCGGCATAACGGTGGCTGCATTGATCCGGATCTTCCGGATCGAGAAGCTTGAACCGGTGGCGCGCATTGGTGAATTGCTCACTGTCGTATCACTGATTCTCGGTGCGCTGGCGATCATGGCCGACCTAGAGCACCCCTGGCGAGCCATCGTGAACCTGTTCCAATACGGAAGACCACAGTCTCCGTTCTTCGGCACGTTCACCATGGTCATCGCAGGATATCTGTTCGCCAGCCTGGTATACCTCTACGTTACGAGTCGGCGCGACGCAGCGATCCTCGCCGAGCATGATTCAAGGTTCAAGGGTCTCTACCGGATCCTCGCAGCCGGATACACGGATACTCGCGAACAGCGTCGTACCGACCGGCAAGTCACATTCTGGTTGGCGATCACGATCCTCCCAATGCTGGTGATTGCTCACTCGACGGTAGGTTTCGTGTTCGGTCTCCAGACAGGGCGACCGGGTTGGTTCGGAGCATTGCAGGCACCGGGGTTCGTGGTGCTTGCTGGCGTATCGGGGATCGGTAACCTGATCATGCTTGCAGCGATCGTGCGCAGCGCAACACGGACCAAAGGGCGCATCACGCTCGATGCCTTTGCCTGGCTCGGCAAGCTGCTCCTGGGGCTCTTGATCACCTACTTGTACTTCACGGCGGTCGAGATCTTGACGATCACCTACCAGCCGGGCGCCACTGAGCTCAACCTGTCCGAGGCACTGCTGGAGGGAACATACGCCTGGATCTTCTGGGGAGCGATCGTGGCGCTCGTGGCGGCAGCTGCGCTACTTACGTGGCAGGCGCTCACGCGCAGGTGGTCAATCACGGTCGTCTTCGCGACCGGCGTTCTTGTGAATATCGGAGCAGTCGCTAAGCGCTACCTGATCGTCGTGCCAAGCCAAACCCATGGACAGCTTCTCCCTTACTCCACGGGAACGTACACACCGAACTGGGTTGAATGGGCGATCATAATCGGACTGTTCGCCCTCGGAGCACTCATGATTGGTGCGTTCATGAAAATATTCCCGATAGTCCCACTTGAGGAGACTGATTCGCCATGAGAAAGATTGTCACCACCCTCATGATCCTGGTCGGGTTCGGCCTCATGGTCCTGAGCTACACGGCCCTCGGGACCCCACAATGCAATACATCAGTGGCGTGCAGCAACCCGAGGGTTGCGTTCGCAGCCGGAATCTTTGTTGTCGGCATCGTGGTCGCCTTTTCGTCGGCTATCTTTTACAGCGTGTATAAGGGACCGAGGTGAACAGCCTCCCCGAGACGTTCGGAGACCTTGCCCGATTCCGGCAGGGTATGTACAAAGTGTTCAGCGCGGCCTTCATGCCACCCATTCCTGAGCGTCTCGGGGATCTTATTGCGGGGGCCGACACACTCGAAGGGATGGGTCTCCCCTTTCTCGCCTTCTACAACGAATGGCACCCATGGCGCCAAGCACTCAACTCCGTGCGCGACGTCATCGATGTGGAAGTTGAGTATGTGCGCATGTTCGCCACCGGTGTTGCCGGAGCCATGAGCCCACCAACCGAGTCATCCTATGTGGCCGATCCGGTTCGCGGTGAGGTAGGCGAAGTTCTCGCCAGGCTTCGAGGAGCGTACAACGACTACCGGCTTGAGCCGACCGGAGCGGTAGCCGACACGCTCGATCACATCGCAATCGAACTTGAGGTGATGTCGGCATTGTGCGCTCGCGAAGCTGAGGCCAGAGGAAACGAGAACGACCACCAGACCATCGTCACCCTCAAACACCAACGGGCCTTCCTCGAAGAGCACCTGATGGTGTGGCTTCCCGATTTCGTCGAACGCATCGCGGCGGCTGAGACCGTGCCGTTTTACTCAACCCTTGGTCCGGCCGTTGCTTCATTCGTCCAGCATGATCTTGGAGTCGTTCGCTTCCTCGCGAAACCCTCACCGACGCAGGAGACCGTCTCGTGACCCTCGTCCTATGTTCCGACCACGGCACACCGGTACCGACCGGCGACAGAGGAGCATACGATACCGTCGGCGTAGCCGGCCTTTGCTCAGATCCTTCGACACTCCTCCGAGCCGGGGTTGCCAACCCCGAGGCGCTGATTCTTCACGCTGGCGAGTTCGACCTCGGATTCGTTCAAGGCGCCATCCGCAAAGCCGGCGTCGACCCGCTCGGTGTCCCGGTTATCGCGCTCGCGAACATCCCGACGGAGCCCGAACTTCGAACCGTCGGTGCGGGGCTTGTCGACCGACGGCGAGCGTTTCCCGGTGCGGGGCCCGAGAATGCGAAGCTGAGCTGGCCGGAACTTATCTCGCGCCGGAAGCTCTTCGCCTTGAAGGTGCCCCAGTACATCGCGGCGCCATCTATCGACTCGTCATTGTGTACCGCGGGGCATGGCTGTCGCCTGTGCGTCGAGTCGTGCCCGACACAAGCCCTCACCCCCGCCGACGGTGCGATTTCTTACTCAGTCGAGGCCTGTGTCTCATGCGGGATTTGCGTCACCACTTGCCCGACCGGGGCGACGGTGAACCCCGCGGCGACACCGGGCCAGGTTGCTGCCCAGATTGCCGCGATGGTTGTATCTGCCGATGAACGAATCGGCGTACGTTTCCATTGCCGCGGCGCCCAACCACGAGTGTTCGGAGACTCGTGGTATCCGATCGAAGTTCCGTGTACCGGCATGCTCACCGTCGGTTGGCTTCTCGCTCCTCTCCTGCTCGGCGTTGCCGCAGTCTCTGTTGATCCGTGCGCCGACTCGGGTTGTCCGCTCGGTAACGACAACCGGCTACAACAGCGTCAATCCGCGGCTGCTGCGATCTGCGATGAGCTCGACCTCGGTCAAGATCGGGTCCGGTTCGCCGGACAGGGTCCGCTCCCGGATCCCATCGGGGTGGTGCCAACAGCAGCGGTCGGCGCGATGCGCGACACGGACGTCTTCCTGGCGTTGACCCACATGGCGCCGATCAGCGATGTCTCGATCGAGACATCTGTCGGAGCGGTCGGGGTTGTATCACTTGACGAAGAGTCCTGCACGGTGTGCGAGCAGTGCACCACCGTATGCCCGCCGGGCGCTCTGAAGGTGAACCGTACGGATGGCGCTATCGAGATCAGTTTCGATGCGACGCTGTGTGTCGGATGTTCCATGTGTGTTGCGACCTGCCCCGAGATCGACAAGGAGGCGATAACGCTGCACCGTCGTTTCGACTCCGGCGAGCTCGCGGTAGGTCGCCACGCCGTTCGCACCGAATCGACGGAAATGTGCGAAAAGTGCGGCAATCCGATCGCTCCGTCGGCGATGCTTGAACGAATCCGGTCGATGCTCGGTCCTGAACATGCCGGGACCGTCGACCTCATCGGTAGGCGCTGCATCAGCTGCCGGTAAGCCGTATATCGTCCCCACACCGGTCGGCTGCCGAACCGCGACGCCAAATCCTTAGTAGATCACTCAACATTCTTGTTACTCCCACCCCACCCAGGGAGGGGTTGTGAGCGCCAGTGGTCAGTGTTAGTGTCCCTCGAAGGCATTTCTGTTAGTTCTCTTTGAAGCGCGCCAAATCGGCTTTCTAGCGGCTGTGGAGATGCCTCACGAAACGGAGACCAAGGCAAATAATGCAGGCCGAAAGGCCTCGAGGAGGCAATCCTATGAAGAGAATGGCGATTTTGTTCGCTGTGCTCGCCCTGGTGGCGGCGGCCTGTGGCGGGGGCAGCGGCGGCGACACCCAAGCGACAACAAGCACGGCGGCACCAGCAGCTACTGGCGGTGGCGATACGGTCACGACCAGCTCAGCCGCACCAACCCCACCCAGCGATGCCGGCGGCATCCTCACAGTCGGACTCTTCCAGGAGCCCGATAACCTGAACCCATTCCTTGCGGTACAAACTGCAAGCCGAATTGTTCGCGACCTCGTTCTTGAGGGTCTCGTTGACGCCGATCCCGACGGCAACTTCATCGCCGAACTCTCCGCAGTGCCCAACGCCGCGGACGGAACCATATCTGCAGATGGCCTTACGGTCACCTACAACCTGGTTGACGGAATCACCTGGTCCGATGGCCACCCATTCACGTCCGCTGACGTGAAATTCACATGGGAAACGGTCATGAACCCAGACAACGCAGTGACCACTCAGAAGGGTTACGAGGACATCGCGTCGATCGACACACCAGACGATCAGACCGTTGTTGTCACATACACCAAGCTGTACTCACCTGCCTTGTCGTTGTTCAGCATCCCCGAGGCAATCCTCCCAGCCCACGTGTTGGAAGGCGCCGCATTCGGCGAAGCTGAGTTCAACCGCATCCCTGAAGGAACCGGCCCATTCATGGTGACCGAGTGGAACTCGGGTCAGTCGATCATTCTCGACAAGAACCCGAACTACCGTGATCCATCGCGCCCACTGCTTGACAGGATCGTCTTTAAGATCATCCCTGATCAGAATGCGGGAATCACGCAGATGCGTACCGGTGACATCGATGTGTTCTGGAACATCGACACTGGTGTTATCGACCAGTTCACAGGCATGGACGGCGTTACCGTTCAGGTAACACCTTCATCGAACGTCGAGTATCTCGGACTCAACCTGAGTTCGGGTTCCGACCCGAACGAGCCACACTTCGCATTCGGAGATCCGAACGTGAGGAAAGCACTGGCGATGGCTATCGACCGTACCCCGATCATCGAGGACCTCCTCTTTGGCCTCTCTGAGGCGGCGACTTCGCCAATCGGTCTTGGTTGGGCATCACCAGAAGGTTTGTCGAACCCTCCTTATGACCCGGATGGTGCCCGTGCACTGCTCGAGGAGTCCGGCTGGGTTGACAGCGGTGATGGCATCCGCGAAAAGGATGGCCAGCGTCTCACGCTTGAGATCACCACACCAACCGGTCAGCAGGTCCGTGAACTCACCGAGCAGGTACTGCAAGAGCAGTTCAAGGCCGTCGGTATTGAGCTCGTGATCAACAACGTGCCCGCAGCGACGCTGTTCGGCAACTGGGCCGAAAACGGCAAGCTCCAGCGTGGTGATTTCGATATCGCCATGGATACCTGGGGTCCGGACCTCGATCCTGCCGGTTTCTTGGGCATCCTGTTCGACTCAGCGTCGATCCCACAGGATCCAGGTGGCCAGGGATGGAACTTCTTCCGCTTGCAGAGCGATAGGCTCGACGCAGCGATTGAAGCCGGCGCCAGCACCCTCGATCTCGAAGCTCGCAAGGCGGCGTACCGCATTGCTGTGGAGGAGATCCTCGACGCAGGCGTATACATTCCGCTCTACAAGCGCTCGAAGCTCGACGCATTCAGCGACAGAGTAAACGGCTACGCACCCAACCCATGGGGCGAGGTCACCTGGAACGCTGAGGAATGGACCATTAACAACTAAACAGCCACACGACTGACACCTGACAGAGAATGGGTACGACTTGCTGAAATTCATACTTAAACGAATTCTGCAAGCCGTGCCCATTCTCGTCGGGATCTCATTGGTCGCATTCATCCTCCTCCAGCTCACCCCCGGGGGACCGACCGCTGCGTACCGCGGCATTGCAAACATCAGGGGCGAGGACCTGGCCCGGATCCAAGCCGAACTTGGTTACGACCGTCCCATCATTGTCCAATACTTCTCCTGGATCGGCCAGTTCGTAACGGGAGACTGGGGAATCTCCTTCGTCGCTCGTCGGCCGGTGTTCGGCCTCATCATGGAGCGACTCCCCGCAACACTTCTCCTCATGGCTGCCGGAATCACCGTCTCACTCATCATCTCGGTTCCCCTCGGCCTGCTCGCTGCAATCAAGCGAGACACCTGGGTCGACCACAGCCTGACCTTCGCGAGTTTCGTCGGCCTGTCCATCCCGGTCTTCTGGCTCGGCCTCATGCTCATCATCGTCTTCTCTGTGTGGCTTCCCTGGTTCCCAACCGGCGGCATGGGACCACCGGGCCAGGAGGTGGGCATCATGACTCGGCTTTGGTATCTCACACTCCCGACGACCGCGGTCTCGATGGTCTCACTCTCGTTTTTCACCAGATATTTACGCGCGTCCATGATCGAAACGATGGACGAGGAGTACATGCGATTCAACAAGGCCAGGGGACTCCCGCCCATCCGTCGATATATGCGCCACGCTTTCCGTAACGCCGGGATCCCTTTCGTGACTGTTGTTGCCATCCACATCCCCGAGTTTCTTGTCGGTGCGCTCGTCGTCGAGACGATCTTCAGTTGGCCCGGGACCGGCCGGCTCTTCTGGGATTCTGCGATACGGTTCGACTATCCGGTGCTCATGGGCGTACTCGTCCTCGGATCACTGATGGTCCTCTTATCGAACCTGCTTGCAGATGTCCTCTACGTCAAGCTTGATCCGAGGGTGCGTCTTGACTGATATAACGTCGCGCGGTGTTTCCGAGGAGAATCTCATCGCGCTCCAGATCGATGAAGAAGTCGAGGAGGTTGCCAACTGGCGACGGAACTGGCGCTCATTCAAGCGGAACCGCCCGGCGGTGATCGGACTCGTTGTCCTGTTCCTAATCCTCGCGGCAGCAATCTTCGGGCCAATGATCAGCCCGTACGACACCTTGACACAGGACCTAGGGAACCGCCTCAAGCCCCCGTCCCTGGCGCACCCCATGGGCACGGACGAACTGGGTCGGGACAGTATGACCCGCATCCTCGCAGGAGGGCGAGTCTCGTTAGGGGTAGCTGCGCTCGCGACGACGGTCGCCATCACTGTCGGAACCACGATCGGCTCGATCGCCGGTTTCTACGGCCGTTGGATTGATAACGTCCTGATGCGGTTCACCGACCTCGCGCTGTCACTCCCCGACCTGTTCCTGTTGATCCTCGCCGCATCGCTCCTCGGCCCGAGTTTCACCACAATGGTGATCATCATCGGACTTGTCCGGTGGATGAACGTAGCGAGGCTGGTTCGGGGTTCTTTCCTGACGCTGCGGGAAAGAGAGTTTGTCCTCTCCGCCCGTGCGTCGGGAACCCGGTCGCGAGGCATAATTTTCAAACACTTGCTTCCAAACTCGCTGAGCCCACTGATCGTGGCCGGCACGCTGGGTGTCGCTTCAGCCATCATTGCCGAATCAACGTTGAGTTTCCTCGGTTTGGGTCTGCAGCCGCCAGCGTCTTCCTGGGGCACCATGTTGCGCAATGCCCAGCAAGTGATTTTCTCGGCCCCGTGGGCAGCGGTGTTTCCCGGCGTCATGATCTTCCTCACTGTTGTCTCGGTGAACTTCATCGGAGACGGGCTCCGAGATGTCTTCGACCCAAGCGGCACAACACTCAGCAAGAGCAGGTTCCATCGCCGTCTCGAACGACTGCAGGAGAAATATCAGAAGCCACAGGTGGTCGGTCAGGGGAACCAGGTTAAAGCGGTCGTCCCCGAGAGGCCTTCGGACTGACCGCAGTCACCATCCGAGCAGAACCCGTCCGCACCTGTGCGAACCGAATAGTCACTTGAATCCGAGCTCGATCGTGAGTGTGCGCGGCTGGGAGCGCCCGCACCAGGTTTTCAGGACTTTGACGTGAGGCCGATCATCCCGTCCGGCTGCGGGAAGTGACATGCGAGCATGTGGCCCGGAGAATACTCCCGAAGCTCCGGTTCCTCCTCGGAACACGGCCCGGGGACCTGTGCAATTGGACAGCGGGTTCGAAACCTGCACCCGGACGGCGGGTTGACTGCCGAGGGGATCTCGCTTTCGAGGATGATGCGCCGGCGACCTGCCTCAATCACCGGGTCCGGTATCGGCACCGCGGACATCAACGCATGGGTGTATGGGTGCACCGGAGACTTGAAGAGCTCGTTCCGTTCAGCCTTTTCCACGATCTTGCCAAGGTACATGACGGCCACGTCAGTGCTGACGTGGCGTACGACAGCGAGATCGTGTGCAATAAAGAGATAACTTAAGCCGAGTTTGTTCTGCAGGTCATCCAGCAGGTTGAGTACCTGAGCCTGTACCGACACGTCGAGAGCGGATACCGGCTCGTCAAGAATAATGAGCGAAGGGTGCAGAGCCAGCGCTCTCGCGATCCCAATTCTCTGGCGCTGCCCGCCGGAGAACGATCGCGGATGGCGCTGTGCATGCGAAGATTTCATACCGACAAGATCGAGAAGCTCCCTCACTCTTTCCGCTCGTTCCTTGCGGTTCCCGATGCGATGGGCGACGAGGGGTTCCGAGATGATCGCCTCAACTGTCATTCGTGGATTCAACGATGCAATGGGGTCCTGGAACACAATCTGTGCATGGCGGCGAACCAGGCGCAGTTCCGCGGTGCTCGCCTGAGCGATGTCCACCAAGGTGGCGCCATTGGATTCATCACCCTGCATGCGAAAGATAACCTTGCCGGATGTCGGTTCGATGAGCCGAAGGACGGCTCGCGCAGTGGTTGATTTACCACAGCCGGACTCTCCAACAAGGCTCAACGTCTCGCCGGAGCGCACTTCGAACGAGATTCCAGCAACCGCCTGAAGATACTGCGCCTTGCGTTTGATGCCGCGACGCTGAACGAGGAACTCCTTCGTGAGGTCCTCAACACGAAGGATCACTCCATCGTTGATGTGGGTCGCCTCACTCGTTTGCGTTTGGGGCGACGTCATACGTCAGCTCCTTCGCGTTGGGTGCCAAGTCTGCCGGCAAAGTGACAGGCACATTCCCTTTCGTCAAACCCTGCACACGGCTCCGGACGTTCCGAAACACAGAGATCGGTTGCACTGTCGCAGCGCGGCCAGAATCTGCACCCATCCGGAGGTGTCGTCATGGACGGTGCTGAGCCGCGAATCGAGAAGAGTTGGTCCTGCCCCTCATCATCAAGGCGCGGCACCGACTCGAGAAGACCACGGGTATAGGGGTGCTCAGGGTTCGCGTACAGCGGGCCGGCAGGTCCCCGTTCGATGATTTCACCGGCATACATAACCTGGACGTTTTCACAGAAGCCCGCAACAACCCCGAGGTCGTGCGTAATCAGCATGACCGCGGTTCCCCGGTCATTTGCGAGTCCAAGCATGAGGTCCATGACCTGGGCCTGGGATGTCACATCAAGGGCGGTCGTCGGTTCATCGGCAATGAGCAGAGTCGGGTCACACAGTAGTGCCATTGCAATGACGACTCGCTGGCGCATCCCACCGGAGAACTGGTGTTGGTAGTCGCGAATGCGCTTCTCGGGGTTCGGGATGTGGACATCGGCGAGGGTGTCGATAGCGACGGTCTCGGCTTCCTTCTTGTTCATATTGCGGTGAATGCGCAGCGTCTCGGTCATCTGACTCCCGATGGTGAACACCGGGTCGAGAGCTGTCATGGGATCCTGGAAAATGATCGCTATCTCGCGACCCCGAATCTTCTGCATCTCGCGCTCACGGATCTTGAGCAGATCACGCCCACGAAACAGGACCTCCCCTCCGACAGTAGCGCCGGGAGGCTCAATCAGACGCATGATGGATGCGGCAGTCACAGACTTGCCGGAACCGGACTCTCCGACCACTCCAAGCCGCTCCCCCTCATTCATCGTGAACGAAATCCCATCGACCGCGCGGACGTTGCCGAGGTCAGTGAGGAAGTATGTGCGTAACTCGCGAACATCGAGCAA
>BDTL01000263.1 GCA_002898115.1 bacterium BMS3Bbin02
ACCTGCCCATCGAGAAATCCGAGATCAGTGTGACACAGGCCACAGCCGGCAACCTCAACGACCACCTCGCCTGCCTGCGGGGGGCGTCCGGCATCATCGAAGAGCTCAAGAGGTTGGTCAACCGCGACGAAGCGCCACGAATACCTCTCTGGACGGGTCTCCATCATGTATCTTCTTTCATTCGCTGGTGTCCGCCACGGCTCTGAGTGCTTGCTCAACAAAGACCGGCACCATCCATTTGCGGTAACGCGATCCGGTGTCCGTGTTGTCCTGCGGGCGGACGGATTGGGTCGCAAGACGCCCTGCCTCTTCAAGAACCTCTTTCGTGAACGAACGCCCCACCACGAACTCCTCGGCTTCTGTTGCTCGCAATGGAGCGGAAGCAACTGCTCCGACCACGATCCGAGCGGAGGCACACACGCCTGCATCATCAAAGGAGACCACTGCCGCGACTCCGAGCAGCGGAAAGTCGATCGAACCTCGCCGGCGCAACTTTTGATACGTCGCTCTTCCACAATCCTTCGGCAACACAAGCTCCACCAGAATCTCATCCGGCGCCTGAGTGCTGTAGGCAATACCGTCGTTGTTGTACAACTCCTCGACAGGAACCATCCGCTCGCCACGTACGCTCGTTAGCTTGACCGAGCCCCCGAGGGCGAGAGCAACGGTCGCTAGATCAGACGAGCTGATAGCCCAGCACTTGTTGCTTCGTGGCGCGACCCAACATGTATCGCCGCCGTCTTTCAGACAGTACCCACTCGCTTGGCGCCAACTATCAGACATGTCGATGTAGTTGCAGCGGGTGTCGAGCGATAGGTTGCCTCCGAGAGTGGCGGTGTTGCGAATCTGCGGCGAGGCGACGTCGCCGGCGGCAGAGGCGAACACCTCGGGAACTAACGATGAGCCATGAATCTCGGCAAGAGTTGTCGAGGCACCAAGAACGCAGCGCCCCTCGTCGTCTCTGCGAATTCCCCGTAGGGATTCGATCTTCGATAGAGACACCAACACCTCGGGTGTCATCTGGCGGCGCTTCATCTTCGGGACAACATCGGTGCCACCAGCGACAATGATGACACTCCGATCGGGGTCGGCGAGCGCCGCCGCGGCATCCTCCAAAGTCTCCGGGGTGAGGTAGTCGAAGGCGGGGAGTCGGATAGTCATGGGGTGACGAATCCTTCCGGCGGTTCGACCCGCGTGAGTCGGGAAAACTCGAAATCAGGAATAGTCTCGGGCCCGATGCGACCCGGGCGCCCCCGAGACACATTCCGCAGCGCTGCAACGATTTTCTGCGGCGTGATGGGGACCTCGTCGATGCGGACACCGAGAGCATCGTGAATCGCGTTTGCAACTGCCGGGATCACCGGCAGCAGGGGTCCCTGCCCGACTTCCTTTGCACCCAACGGTCCTTCGGGATCGTCCGATTCCACAAGAAACGTTTCGACGGGAGGCATATCAAGGGCGGTCGGAATCTTGTAGTCGAGTAACGACGGACCACGATGCAACCCGCCCCGAAAGGTGTGCTCTTCATACAGCGCTTCACCAAGACCCATGTACACCCCGCCTTCGACTTGACCTTCGGTGAGCAGCGGGTTCAGGGCTCGCCCAATGTCGTGTGCGAGCCAGACCCGCTCCACCTTGACAAGCCCGGTGTCCGCAGCGCAGTCGACCTCGACGACACAAGCCGAGTAACTGTACGCCGGTGAGATGCCAACCCCGGCTCCGCGAAATGTTCCCGCGAGCTTCGGCGCGGTGTAACCACCGGACTCCACCAGCGGACCCGTGGCCGCGATAGCAAGACGGACCGCCTCGGCCCACGTCACGCAGCGATCGAGATCGCCGGAAACACCAACACGACCACCCTTAGTAACGACCTGCGCCGGATCAACGCCCAGTTCGTCGGCCACGGCTTGGACGACCCGGGAACGAATCTTCGCTCCCGCCGTCACCGCAGCATTACCCGCCATAAATGTCACCCGGCTGGAGTAACTCCCCAAATCGACCGGGGTGAGGTCGGTATCGGCGATCACCATATTGATGTCGCGAGGTTCAAGACCGAGCGCCTCCGCAACGACCGTGGCCAGCATCGTGGTTGAGCCCTGGCCGATGTCGGTCGCCATCGAATACACCGTGACGCCGCCGCCGCGATCAATCTTGATCTGGACTTCGGACTGGGGCATGTCGTTGAAGTAGATGGGGAGGCCGGCTCCCGACATGTACGCCCCGACGGCCAACCCGACGCCCCGCCCTGACGGCAGACGCCCGCGTTTGACGGTAAAATCTGACGCTTCGACGACCTTGTCGATGCACTCGACCAGTGCGCAACTCGTGATGCGCAGATGATTGACAGTGGTCGAGAACGGTTCAACCGCATTGACCTGCCGAATGGTGACGGGGTCAAGTCCCAAATCGGCGGCTGCCTTGTCGAGATGACACTCAAGACCAAATCGTGGCTGCGGGGTGCCATGGCCACGCTTCGGTCCGCAGGGTGGCTTATTGGTGAACACTCGAAGACCCTCGAAGCGATAGTTCGGGATCCGATACGTGGTCGTTTGTAACGCACCGGTGTAATACAGCGACGCCACACCGTAACTGCTGTAGGCGCCGCCATCAAGAAATGTCTTGAAGTGCATCGACGTGATCTGACCGTTGTTCTCAAAGCCGGTCTTCACCCACATGAGCACCGGGTGACGTCCCCTGTGTGCGTAGAAGACTTCCTCCCGACTCAGATTGATCTTCACTGGACGGCCGGTGACCATTGAGAGCTTGGCCGCCGTCAGTTCGTGAGAGAACGGGTCGGTCTTACCACCGAACCCGCCACCGATTGCTGTCGCGATCACGCGGATGCGCCCCGCAGGGAGCTCCAGGACCTTCTCAAGGGTCCTGTGAACATAGTGCGGGACCTGTGTCGATGACCACAAGGTGAGTTTCCCCGTCTGGCTGTACGATGCCAACGCGACGTGAGTCTCCAGAGCAGCGTGAGTATTGCCCCCGAAGAAGAACACATCCTCGCGAACGTAGTCGGCGCGGGCGAACCCCTCCTCCACATCACCAAACTCAAGAGCCGCACTACGGTGCACGTTCTGACCGAGACCGTCACCATGGAGCATCGGGTGATCGGTCTCGAGCGCCTGCTCCAACGTCACGACCTCATCGAGCGGCTCGTATGACACGTCGATGAGCGCAAGCGCCTGCTCCGCAATCTCGGGGTTGATAGCCGCCACGGCCGCCACCGGTTCACCGACATAGCGGACCCGGCCAACAGCGAGAGCATGCTCGTCCTGGCTAATGGGAAGGATTCCATAGGTGATCGGCAGATCCGCACCGGTGATCACCGCATGCACACCTACCAGTGCTTCGGCCCGGCTCGTATCGATGGACAGGATTCGGGCATGAGCGTGGATGCTCGTCAGATGACGGCCAACGAGCATACCGGGAAGGGTCATGTCATCGACGTACTGGGTTTTCCCCATAGTCTGATCCATTGCGTCCACGCGCGGGAGGCGTTCACCAACGACAGAAAAGGCGCCACTCATCGGTCATGGTCCCGTGACGCGGCGAGCTCGACTGCTTCGAATATCTTGATGTATCCGGTGCACCTGCACAGATTCCCGGCCAGACCTTCTCGAATCTCATCGGTCGTCGGCTCCGGGTTGTCATCGAGCAGTGCCCGAGCAGAGAGCAGCATGCCCGGTGTGCAGTACCCGCATTGTGCGGCACCGAGTTCAGCAAAAGCTTCCTGAAGGAGATCCGGTGCGCCATCAATTGCAAGACCCTCCACGGTCCGTACCGAACTCCCCTCAACCTGGCGAGCAATGACGAGGCAAGACAACACAGGTCGGTCATCAACGAGCACCGTACAGGCTCCACATTCTCCGACATCACAGCCGTGTTTGGTACCCGTCAAGACAAGGTCCTCGCGTAGAACCTCGAGCAATGTGCGCTGATCGGTGACCAGCAACCGCCGGTTCTCGCCGTTCACGTCAAAATCAAGGATGTGATCGGCCATCAGGCGTCCGATCCCGCCGCCACGATGCCCCGCCGCAGGAATGCGGTTCCCTCGGCAAGTCTGCGGGCAGTTCGGTGGTAGACGGCCTCCTCAACGACCCAGCCGTCACCCCCCCGACTGATCCTTGCGCGAACCGGCATCACGCCGGAGGTGTGTCCGATGCGCAGTTCTGCATCACCCGGCCGCTCGTCCCGGGTCACACGGTGCACGGTGGTGCCCGGCATTCGAGCTGCGACACCGGTACAGGCGGCGAGCGTGCCCGGGTATGCCTTGTGGAGCCCCGCGGGGCGTCCACCGACGACCCGAGCCACAAGATCGACATCGGTCGCTGTCACATGGTCTCCAGATCCATAACTACTGTAGTCAGCCGGCTCTGAGACGATCGCGGGTACGGGGGTTAATCCATCTGTCGGCATACCAAGTAATGTAGCCGCCGCTTGCTTGACTGCTGCAACCGCCGCCAGGTGGTCGGGACTGATTCCTGACGGTCCCTCGGTGCCAACCATCCCCACCGCGTGCGCGTCAAAGAACACGGTGAGATTAGCGAGGTCGACAATGGTCGCTTCAACCGGGCCGAGAGACGTCTCGAGCACATCCATCTCGTTGCCGGTTGGGAGGAGAGAGCCGGTGATTCCTCCTCCGGTTTGGCCAAAATCGAGTGCGATCGGAGCTCCACTTCCGGGAACGCCGTGGACCTCGTAGGTTCCCTCCACAGCAGCGAAACCGGCAACCACGGGCACCTCCGCCCGAAGAATTCGACCGGTATTGGTGTTGTGGATGCGTACAACGGTCACGGGATCTGCGACCTCAACAAGAGCCTCGTCAACGGCGTATGCGCCGACTGCGGCAGAGATGTTGCCGCAGTTGATGTCGTAGTCGACGACCGGTTCGGTAATGCTTACCTGAGCGAACGTGTAATCCAGATCTGCGTCGGGACGGCTCGGTGGGTCAATGATCGCAAGCTTGCTTGTGAGCAGATCGGCGCCTCCGAGCCCATCAACCTGGCGGCGGTCGGGGCTCCCGAACAACGCCAGAACGGTAACGTCGCGCTCGGTACGATTCGCGGGAAGTGCGCTCCCCCGTACGAACACAGCTTTGCTGGTTCCGCCGCGCATGAGCACAAACGGAATGCGTATTTGCTCTGAGGATGTCGCCCTCAACGAACCAGGATCTGTACCGTGCACGCAGCTCCTTCGATGCCGACGGCCTTTCCACCTCGACAGTGGGCAACACCCACCCTGGCGCCTTCGATCTGCCGGCTACCTGCTTCGCCGCGCAACTGCCGGACAAGTTCAACGACCTGGGCTACGCCGGTCCCACCCAGAGGATGTCCCTTCCCTATCAAACCGCCACTCGGGTTGATAGGTAGCCGACCGTTGATGTCGGCCTCGCCGCGTTCAACAGCCCATGGGTACTGACCTTGTTCGAACAGACCGAGACCCTCGACTCTGAGCACTTCGGCGATGCTGAAACAGTCATGAACTTCGGCGAAATCTACGTCTTCGGGACCGATACCGGCTTTCTCGTACGCCTCGAGGGCGGTAACCCACGTCAGGGGTTCATATGTCATTGATGTTGGTTCAACATCAACCGAACCGGACCGCAACGTCGAGGCCGCTAGACGAATACCCCGGCCATTGGCGTACTTCTTCGCTGCCTTGTCGCTCATCACGATCACCGCCGCGGCCCCGTCGGTTACCGGCGAGCAGTCATGCAGACGGAGGGGATCAGCAATGGGACGTGACGCCAGCACCTCTTCAACAGTGATCTCTTTGCGGAAATGCGCGAGAGGATTCTGGGAAGCATTCTTCTTGTTTTTCACGGGGATCAGGGCAAGTTGTTCTCGCGTCATGCCGAACTCTTCCATGTACCGCCGCGCCCGCATTGCGTACACCCCGGGCATCGTCGCTCCGACTGCCGCCTCCGGATCACTAGGGTCGGGAGTGAGAGCGCCCGAGAACTTGCTGGTGAGGTGTTCGGTCCCGATCGCGATTACCACATCATGTTCACCCGCTCGAATGGCGAGCGACGCCTCACGAATGGCCGTTGCACCGCTACTGCAAGCGTTTTCGACGTTAGAGAGCGGGAGTCCCGCCAACCCGACCTGAGCCAGGATTCGCTGTCCGGTGACCATGCCCTGGAACACGTGGCCGCAGTAGGCCGCTTCAATAACGCGCGGATCGATATCTGCATCAGCGACCGCACCGTGCAGGGCCTCGGCTCCCAGATCTGACGCGTCGCTATCCGGGTGCTTCCCAAACCGGGTCATCCCAACGCCGACGACATGAACATCAGTCATTGTGTGCCTCCACAGGTCGGAATCGGTAACCCGTCATTGCATTCCCATCTTCATCTTCGCCAAACGGCTCAAGGGAGAGTTCCATCGCCATGCCGATCTTGATGTCGTCGAAATCACACCCGCTGATCTGCCCCATGATGCGGACATTCTCCGGGAAGTCCACATACCCGAGGGCATACGGAACTTCAAAGGCGGGGATTGATTGTCTGACGATAGAAAAAGTGTAGAGCACACCCTCGGTGGAGAATCTCACTGTTTCGAGGTCATCGCTAAGACATCCGGCGCAGGCCTCGCGAATGGGAAAGAAATGCGCGCCGCACGCCCGACAACGGCTGCCGAGGAGGTTGCCGGTCCCGTCGGGACGCGTCTCCAGCTCACCGGGACGAAACGACACTCCGGTCGCAGGTGCAGTCAATGTTCCTCCTTCAACGATCCGGCAGGGGTGTGGAGAGATTCCAACCGTCCGGCCGGTCGGTCAGTTTGAGTGTCTACCGATACCCCCATTGCCGTCAATGGGCCACTCGCTCCATTTGTGTGATGCATCCACCTCACAAGGGCCGTTCACGCTGGCAAGTTAAGTACCAATGGACGGGGATCGGCGCTCGCGCATGATGCATTTGCATCATCAAAATGACACAGCCGCCCGATTGTCAGACTGGCGCGACACTGGGACTCTTGTAAGGAGCCAACCGACCGGCCGGACGGCTGGATCTGAGCGAGAAGGTGATGCCGTGGTACTGAACAACCCGACGACCGCCAGCGAACATGAGCAGACGAGAGAGCAAGAACTGCTCTATGACTGGAACCTCATCGGCGAAGAGGCGATTCCGCGCCCGAAGAACGTCGAGATCGATGACGAAACGCTGCGCGACGGTCTGCAGAGCCCATCGGTCCGTCAGCCGGACCTCGATGAGAAACTTGAGATTCTTCACCGCATGGCGGATCTCGGTATCCATGCCGCGGACATCGGCTACCCCGGCGCTGATCCGGTGGTGCTTGATCACGTCGTCGCCCTTGCTGAGGAAATCCAGAATGAGAAACTCAACATCGAACCGAACTGTGCCGGCCGCACCCACCCCGCAGATATCCTCCCGATCGCTGAGGCACAGCAGCGTTCCGGGGTAGCCATTGAGGCTTCGGTGTTCCTCGGTTCAAGTCCCATTCGGCAATTCGTGGAGGGCTGGGACGAGAACTTCCTCATTCGCACCGCCGTCGACGCCGTCACCCTTGCACGCAAGGAAGGCCTCGAGGTCATGTTCGTGACCGAAGACACCACCCGGGCCAGACCGGAAGTCCTGCGCGCGGTGTACACCGCAGCGATTGACGCGGGCGCCCGCCGAATCTGCCTCTCTGACACAGTCGGTCATGCCACGCCGTGGGGCGTCCGAGCACTGGTCAGTCTCGCAGTTGAAATTGTCGCCGACACAGGCGTGGACGTGAAGATCGATTGGCACGGCCACCGAGATCGCAACCTCAGTGTGATCAACTCCCTAGCTGCCCTCTCGGCCGGAGTAGACCGTGTCCACGGATGTGGCCTCGGTATCGGCGAACGGGTCGGAAACACACCGATGGAGATTCTTCTCGTCAACCTCAAACTGCTTGGCTGGCTCGATGTGGACCTGCGTGAACTGCCGGCGTACTGCGAGGCCATCTCGAAAGCAACCGATACGCCGATTCCCAACAGCTGTCCTGCCATTGGCAAGGATGCGTTCGAGACGAGTACCGGCGTCCACGCCGCTGCGGTTCTCAAGGCCCTCCAAGCAGGAGATACGTGGCTGGCGAATCGCATCTATAGCGGTGTGCCCGCAGATGAACTCGGACGGGAACAAAAGATCACCGTTGGACCCATGAGCGGAAAGGCGAACGCGACTGCGTGGTTAACCATGCACGGCCACGGCTGCGACGAAGAATCGATCGAGCAGATCATGACAGCGGCCAAGAACGCGGACCATGTCCTCAGCGAAGATGAGATCCTTGCGGCTCTCGGTGCGGCTGACGTTCGATGACCGTCGACACCGCCCCCCACAAGAAGGTAGCAGCGGGAGTGTTGCTCTCCGGTAACGAGGCCGTGGCACGCGGTGCAGTCGAAGCGGGGGCACTCGTGGCGGTCGGATACCCCGGGACGCCGAGCACTGAGATCCTGGAATCGATCGCCGACCGTACCGATATCGACGTTCGCTGGTCACCGAACGAAAAGGTCGCCCTCGGTGTCGCTCTCGGCGCCTCCCTCGGTGGCGTCAGGGCGCTCGCGACAATGAAACATGTCGGTCTTAACGTTGCCGCAGACACGTT
>BDTL01000264.1 GCA_002898115.1 bacterium BMS3Bbin02
ATCACTCAGGTGATCCGCCAGCCGTATCTTGATCGACCCTACACCACCACGTCGCGCCGTTCGAAGCCCCACAAGCCGATGGCCATAAGAACTACCCCGGCTAGTAGGAGCACCGTGAAATCACCCATGGGGAACCCGTTGGCAAGTGGATCCGTACGGGTGAACCAGTGGAACGGGGTTAGCTTCTGTGTCCATTTCAGGCCGTCAACAATGTTCGCAATACCGTTGAAGAAGAACGCCGCGGCGAGATAGCCCGCCGAGATGCCGGTGGTCATGCCCCGCTTGCCGGTTACTCCGCCGATGGCGAGAGCAAGGGACCCGAAAAAAAAGCCGACAAGAGTTGCACCGACGTTGGCGGCAAGTATCCCTTGCACCGTAAGAAGGCTATCGAGGACCGGGTTTCCCGCGAACAGAACAACCACGAGGAACGTGTTCATGACGATGAGCACGACAATCATTGCAGCGTGTTTCTGC
Source organism: bacterium BMS3Bbin02 (assembly GCA_002898115.1). Taxonomy (GTDB): domain Bacteria; phylum Actinomycetota; class Acidimicrobiia; order Spongiisociales; family UBA5794; genus BMS3BBIN02. Next base: position 475 of record BDTL01000264.1, read on the forward strand.
AGGACAATTGATCGCCGCGAAATCGGCTGCATCAACAACATCTCCATGGTGCCCTTGTCCTCTTCACCGGCGAGAGCCGCTGTGCCCATCGAAATAGCGAACGCACCTATAACAAGGATCCCGATCGATTCGTACATGCGGGCATTGATCAACCCGACCGGGGAGAAGAGATCGGCTGCACTGTCGACTCCGAACATCGCCAACATGGGTTCCATGTTCTGAAAGAGATCCTCAAGCCCCTGGGTATCCTTGAAGGACGGGTACGACAAGATCGTGACGATAAGTAGGAAACCGAGTCCGCCGATCCACCACGGCATGGAACGGCGGCGCTCCCATACGGTTTTACCGAACACGCTACGCAACATCGTCGTCACGACTCTCGGCGTAGAACTCAAGAAACACATCTTCGAGATTGCCGTTGCTACTCGAGATATTCCGCACCCGATATTTGGCGATCACCTTCACCAATTCGTCCATCGTGCCAACGACAACAAATGCCAGACTCCGGCCATCAGGAAGCGGACGCACGTCAGTGATAGATGAAAGCCCCGCGAAATGCTCAGCGGGCACAGCCTCTTCAAAGGTCACTTCCAGGCTGCGCCGCGCTCGCGCCTTGAGGTCCGCAACATGCTCGGTAGCGACGAGGCGACCCTGGCGGATAATGGCGACGCGGTCCGCAACTCGTTCGACCTCGGGAAGCACATGGGAGCTGAGAAACACGGTACGACCGGCATCCTTCACCTCGCCGAGCAGTGCGTAGAACTCCTGCTGCATGAGCGGATCGAGTGCGGATGATGGCTCGTCGAGGATTATGAGTTCCGGTGTCGCCATAAAGGCATGCACGAGGCCGACCTTCTGCCTATTGCCGCTCGAATAGGATCGAAACGGGCGGTCGAGATCGAGATCAAAGCGCTCGGCCAGCGTGTGCATTTCCGAGAGATCCTCAAGACCACGGATCGAAGCAAAGAAGCCGAGCATCTGCCGTGCCGTCATACGATCGTACATGGCGAGCTCACCTGGAAGGTATCCGATGCGACGATGAATCTCAATCGAGTCTGCTCGCGAGTCAAGTCCGAAAACCGAGATCGACCCCGAGGTCGGACGGAGCATGTCAACAAGTACACGGATCGTCGTGGACTTCCCTGAACCGTTGGGACCGAGGAACCCGAAGATCTCTCCTTTGTACACGGTGAGATCCACGTCTTCCACGCCCCGGACCGCACCGTAGAACTTCGTTAGATTCTTGATCTCGATTACGGCTGTCATATGGAAAGCATGCTACTGATGCCGCGAAGGCAACATCGCCGCCCCTCCTACCTTTGCGACTGCCGTCGCTGATTGACCGTCCGAAACGACATTCCCGCCCCAGCAAGGGCCATCACGACGGTGAACAGCGCCACAACTCCGCTATTCGAGGCAAGAATCGTCGAGCCGCCGGCGGCCAGAGCGGATCTCCCTCGCCTCGGGTCGAGCACCCACGCACCAATGCGAAGCATCACGAGAAAGGTCGTTCCCGACAACACCAGACGAAACAGCAGATGTCGCACCATGCCGAAACGATCGTCGGCCAGAGCGACCGCTGCACCGCCGGAAACGAGAAGTCCAAGGGCGCCGAGCGCCAGCGCCTTGGTGAGCAATACGGTGGCACTCGACACAGCTGCGGCGGCGCCGGAGGCAACCTCGGTTGTGAGGGTGAGTACACCGACCCGGTCAAGGATCCGAAGAACGTCGCGCCGATCAACGGAAATGTCGCGATCGTTGAGCTCATCGACGATGCGGATGACGAGGGGTTCCAACGCTGAAACGACGTCGACCTGAGTCACCGTGCCGGGCTCAGCGAGAGAAGCTGTCACGAGCTGCACGACAACTTCATCGAGTGCGGCAGCGAACACGGGATCGTCTCGGACCCACTCGACGGCGAGGGCGGCTTCCGGTCTGGAGAGGCGGGTGGCTGAATCCAGTCCGGCACTCAGCCAATCTTCGATACGCGACGACACCGTGTCGGCGTTGACCATCTCACGCGTTGCAGCGGCGAGCGTATCAGTGTCGCCGGAAACGGCGCGACCCCACAACGACGCAAGAACAATCGTCGTGAAGATGCCGAAGATCCACAGAGCTGTAGAGATACCGAACAGCCTCGGTTCGGCCTTTGAAGCATTACCAGTTCCCATGAAGGCACGATGCTACGCCACGATGCCGGCTATCCACAGTTGAGGATTCCCAACCTTGTGTTCGGTGCGCTACGGTCACCGGAATGGATATCCTTGAAGTTCTCGGACTCGACGACCTTCTTGCACAGTTTGTGCTCGCGATCGGCGCGGCGATGTGGCTAGGAAACGCGTTTGCGATCTATCAGAACAAACGCGGCCGCAGCCCGAAAGGTGTCGATACTCCCTTCAACGTCGTCCGTGCATGGTGGCTCCTCTCGGTCGGAGTCTTGATCAGCCTGTGGGGTTTGATCAGTATGTTCGCCGGCTAACACAGGTCTTGAGGCCGGGGTACACTTCCGGCAACCGCGGGTGTAGTTCAATGGCAGAACATCAGCTTCCCAAGCTGAATACGGGGGTTCGATTCCCCTCACCCGCTCGAGGGATACCTTGAGATACTCAACTGTCCCCAGCCCATTCGATCATCGACTCCGTCGATGGTACCGATACGGTCTTGTCGGGTCTCACACTGCAGGAAAGCAACAGTGCGACAGGGTGTTACGAAGGTAACGGTTCCTCGTCCGTCGACTCTGGACTTCGCAGGCGAATGCCAACGGAGTCCGAACCGACGCCGTCGCCACGATCTCCTATGAATGGCCACAGTCGGCGCGGTATGGTGAACGCAACGCAACCCCTGGGGAATCGATCATAGAACCAAGAGGGTTCTGCATAACCCCGACGTGGAGGAAGCGGCGTTCGCGGCGCGTGGATACCAAGACACGTGCTGGTCAACAGAAGCGAAGGCCTCAAGTTGATCTCGCAATCAACACGCCGGGACCAGCAGCAGCACGAATCAGTTCTCTCTATGTGCATGGCATGATCGATGGGTGTACCGTTTAAGCGGGCTTTTATACGGGCTTATATCCGGTCGAAACGAGGGGCTAAACACCGGGTTATGTCTCGCCGATAGGTACGATAGGAATCGACTCACGGATTGTTCGGGGCAGGAGAGCGCATGGGAACGACAAAAGCAATCGAAAGTAGCCGCGCATCAGTGGCGCACAGAGCAGCGATCAGAACTCCCGTCGCGGAACAGGTTGGTTTTCTAAGCGATCAGCTAGGACAATCACTGGTCGCGTACCTCGCCGGTGTGAGCGACACGAAAACAGTCAGACGGTGGATCCAGAACGAGCAAACACCCCGGGAAGAATCTAAGGCACGTGTCCAGACCGCTTTCCAGGTCTACCAGTTCCTTTTGCAGTACGACAGCATGTACACGGTCCGGGCCTGGTTTGTCGGAATAAACCCACAGCTTCAAGACACCTCCCCCTCCACCGCGATCCGCGAATCTCGACTCGAAGATGTCATGATCGCGGCTCGTGCATTTGCGTCAGGAGGCTGATAGAGGATGCAGGGGGCGATGGGCTTCGACGTCGTGAGTGCGCCCGCGAGAGGCCTTTGGCGCGTAGCGAGAGTGCCTGATCCGCTCCAACTACCGCCGCTACCTCCGCCTACGGAGACGCCGAGCAGAAGTGCAGGCAACCGATACGACGCCCCCGACGCAACCTATCGAGTCACCTATGCAGGCACCACCCTGGAGTGCTGCTTCACCGAGACTCTCGCCCGCTTCCGCCTGGACCAGAAGCTTCCACTTGCCGCCATCAAGAGAGAGTGGGCACAAGACAACAAGATGACCCTCAGGTCGATTCCCGCAGATTGGCGAGTCCAGCGACTCAAAGCGAACTTCTCGGTGCCCCCCGATGCCGTCTTCGTGAATGTCGACCACCCCGACACCCTCAAGACCTTGCGGTATCACTATGGTGACTCTCTCGCCGAACTCGGCGTTCAGGACCTCGACCGAGGCGACATTACCGCAGAAACAGGCTGGTCACCAGACGGATCCCACACATCATCCACGAGAACGGCGCGTTCTCGGGGATTAGATACTGGTCACGACTCGATGGCAGGTTGGAAGCCTGGGCGATCTTCG
>BDTL01000265.1 GCA_002898115.1 bacterium BMS3Bbin02
CGCAGGTCCCTGCCGATGTCGTCATCGACCACTCTGTGCAGGTCGACGCCTACAACTCAGGGATGGCTCTCCAAATCAACTCGGCTCACGAGTTCGAGCGCAATCAGGAACGTTACGAATTCCTGAAGTGGGGACAGACGGCGTTCGATAACTTCAGCGTGGTACCGCCGGCGACCGGCATCGTGCATCAGGTGAACCTTGAGTACCTCGCCAAGGTCGTCTGGGACGCCGATGGCGTGCTGTATCCGGACTCGCTGGTCGGTACCGACTCGCATACGACGATGATCAACGGACTCGGGGTTGTCGGTTGGGGTGTCGGTGGGATCGAGGCCGAGGCGGTCATGGTCGGTCAGCCGATCTACATGCTTCTCCCCGAGGTTGTCGGATTCAAACTCGCCGGCAAACTCCCCGACGGCACGACCGCGACCGACCTGGTGCTGCGGGTCACCCAGATGCTGCGCGAGCTTGGTGTGGTCGGGAAATTCGTCGAATTCTTCGGACCCGGACTTGCTGACATGCCGCTTGCGAACCGGGCCACGATTGCGAACATGGCGCCCGAGTACGGCGCCACCGTCGGGTTCTTCCCGGTCGACGAGGAGACGCTGAAGTACTTGCGTCTCTCGGGTCGCGACGAGGCCTTGATCGAGACGGTGGAGCAGTACTGCAAGGTGCAGGGACTGTGGCGTGACGATGACCGGGTGATCACCTATGCGGACGTGCTCGAGCTCGACATGTCCACGGTCGAACCGGCGCTCGCTGGACCAAAACGACCCCAGGACCGCATTGTGTTGTCGGATATGCAGACGCAGTGGCACACCGATCTACCCGGGCAGCTACGTTCGGCAGGAGAGGAGTTCCCGGCCGACGGCGTTGAGGTGACGTCCGAGGGCGAGACGTTCCAGCTTGGTGACGGCGATGTTGTGATCGCAGCGATTACGTCTTGCACCAACACTTCGAATCCCGATGTCATGGTCGCCGCCGGGCTCGTTGCGCGTAAGGCCCGTGCGCTTGGTCTCACCCGCAAACCGTGGGTGAAGACGTCGCTGGCGCCCGGGTCGAAGGTCGTCATCGAATATCTGGAGAAGTCGGATCTGCTCCACGACCTCGAAGCGGCCGGTTTCTACAACGTCGGGTTCGGGTGCACGACCTGTATCGGGAACTCGGGACCTTTGCCGGAATCGATCTCTGCGGCTATCAACGAGAACAATCTCGTCGTGACGTCGGTGTTGTCGGGGAATCGCAACTTTGAGGGGCGGATCTCCCCGGACATTCGGGCGAACTATCTCGCTTCGCCGCCGCTGGTCGTAGCGTATGCCCTTGCGGGCACCGTCGATATCAACCTCACGACCGATCCCATCGCCCAGGACGCCGATGGCAACGATGTGTTCCTCACCGACATATGGCCCACCCAGGCCGAGATCCACGAGGTTGTTTCGAGTTCGGTGAACCGTCAGCAATTCCTTGAGCAGTACGGCAACGTGTTCCAGGGGAGCGACGAGTGGCGGGACATCGCCAGTTCGGAGTCGGCGCTGTATCCGTGGAGCGAAAGCTCGACCTATATCCAGGAGCCGCCGTTCTTTGTCGATCTGGCACCGGAGCCGAACCCGATTTCGGGGATCGTTGGTGCCCGTGTGCTTGCGAAGCTGGGCGACTCGATCACGACCGACCATATCTCGCCAGCGGGCGCCATCGGGCCCGACACTCCGGCGGGGAAGTTCCTCACCGAGGCCGGTGTGGAGCGCCGCATGTTTAACTCCTACGGCTCGCGTCGCGGCAACGACCGCGTGATGACCCGGGGCACGTTCGCCAACATCCGGGTCCGTAACCAGCTCGCTCCGGGCACCGAGGGTGGGTGGACACTGGACTTCACCGATGGTGAGGTGAAGAGCATCTACGACGCGAGCCTCAGCTACAAGGAGGCCGGGATTCCGCTGGTCGTGCTCGGCGGCAAGGACTACGGCATGGGTTCGTCGCGCGACTGGGCGGCGAAGGGCACGTTCCTACTCGGTGTGAAGGCGGTGATTGCGGACTCGTATGAGCGGATCCACCGGTCCAACCTCGTGATGATGGGCGTGCTGCCGCTCACCTATGTGGATGGCGAGAATGCCGACTCGCTTGGCCTGGACGGGACCGAAACGTTTGCGGTCGACGTTGATGATTCGCTGACACCACGCCAGTTGGTGAAGGTCACCGCATCGAAGGCTGACGGCTCCAAGACGGAGTTCATGGCGGTTGCCAGGTGCGACACCCCGGTCGAGGTCGAGTACCTCCGCCACGGCGGCATCCTCCACATGGTGCTCAGAAGGATGGCCGAGGCCTAAGCGCACAACCTCTCCGTTCTGGCGTCCATTTGGGCCGTATATCGCCCAAATGGACGCCAGAACGGGAAGAGGGAGCGCCTACTAGCGCTTACATCTCTAGTGACAGCGTGATCTACATCATGCCGCTCACGGATACCCGAGGTTGGTATCGACTGCCCATCCGATGCGCCATGCCCAGTTCTGCTCGGCCCATAACCAGTTCTTCCCGGCCGACCAGTCGTGGAACTCCGCTTCCAGGTAGGCTGCCACCATCGAGGTGGCTGTGAGTTCGTGCCAGTTCCTCTTCTTCAAGTCGTCGGCTTGCGTCGTGCTTTCACCACCGGGGCTTGCCGGTCCCACCTTTTCCAGCAGGCTCTTCGCTAGTGCCTTTCCGGACGATGACCAGTAGAACGCTTTGGTCCCGGTGTCGTCCGGGCTGCTCGTACAGCCGCCGCTGTCGGGGTTAGCGTTCGAGTGGATGGCGATGTGGCGGCGCTTCGAGCCGGATCCCCACCCGTTTGATCGCGTGACGTTCTCGTCGGGGTCGGCTGCTCCGACTCGCACGTAGTATCCGCGGGCGCGCAGGTCCCAACCGGCGCCGTGTGCGGCCTCATCGGCCGCTTGGACCATCGCGGTATCCTCGATGTATGTTGAACACCCATAGTTGTAACCACCCCAGTGATGTGCCGGTGAGAGATAAATTTTCCAGCCGTTGTATTGAATACCGGCATCCGGCGGCCAGTAGGTGGCGTCGCTGATGCCGGCGTGCTCGACGGAGTATGGGTATTCGTCGTTGGTGCCTCCAGAATCACCGAATGCGGGGGCTACGACGAGCAGGCCGATGGCCACTCCGAGTACCAATGTTCGCAGTGCTGATGTGTGTCGTCGGACAATCATTGTGTACCGTCCCGGAGCAGGGTTTCGCAGCTCCCGAAAGCGGCGTGCCTCCAGAATGCCAGGCAGTCGCCGTCCACCGACAAGACAATGCTGTCGACAGCTTGGAACTGGAAGGCGTTGGCGCCGATCTCCGCTAGCAGCGGCTCAAGCTGTCCGCTGTGGTCGAATCGAATCGAGTCGACGAACTTCTGAGTGAAATCAACGGTCAGCACGCTGTTGGAGAGGAGGACTGATGGTGGGTCAATGGGCTGACGGATCGATCCGCGGGTTGTTTCTCCAGCCCACGCTGTGTAGACCTGTTGGAGGGCGTCGTCGATTGATGTTGGTTGGTTGGGGAGTGGAACTCCGATGACGGGTTTCCAGTTGGCGGTGGCGGCCACCTGGACCCCTTCTTCGCCGGCGCAGTCAGCGAAGTACACCTGGATGCCTCGGAGCGACGAGTCGATTGATCCCTTGTCGCCGGCCTTTAGCGCCGCCGGGTGGCTCTTGACATACCCCTTGCAGATCTCCTCGAACCGGGCCTTCTCGCCACTGGTATCCGGACGGTCAAGGACTTCGGCGATCGCGGCGTTGTAGCTGTCCAACACCGGTTGCTCACATGCGGCGCGGGCCTCGTCGGCTGCCTTGCGGCCCTCACCGTCGTTACCGGTTTCGGCCTTGACTTGTTCTCGTGTCACAACCCATAAGTCGGCACACGCCTGGAACTGGGGACCCGATATCTCCTGGATGCTCTCAACCTGGGCTTGTATCGCCGGTGCGAGGCTCGGCCCGGATACCGCGGTGCCTTGCGTGTCATGGGGCAGGGCGTTACCGGCCGCACCGACCGGGTCGCCGGTCCCGGTGGTGGCCTGCCACACCAGACCGACGCCGATACCGACGATGAGTCCCATGCTGAGTATTGTGATTCGCCGTGCAGCGTTCATCGGTGGCGCCCGACGTTTCGTTTGACGAGGGGCTTGTAGCGGCGCGTGAGATCAGGATGGATCGACGGAGGTCGGCGGTTTCGTAGTCGGCTAGGACTGTTGGTTTCGGCGTTAGTGCCGCGTGTGGGAGTCATTGCAACCCCTTCCCATCACGGGGCCGCACCTGACCCGACCCCTCTGGTTCGAACATACTCGCCCCCCCCACTAAGTCAAGGAAATATCCCAACGACCGTCGGGAACCTTGTCAACGTCCCCGTTCTGGCGTCCATTTAGGCCATATACGGCCCAAATGGACGCCAGAACGGGAAGAGTGAGGGCCTACTAGCGTTCGTTGGCTTCTAGGACACGCAGGACGTTTTCTCCGAGCATCTTGCGGATATCGGTTTCGGACCACGACCTCGCTAGCAGCCCGGCGGTGATGTTCGGATACGTCGACACATCCTCCAAACCCTTGGGGAGCAGGGTCACGCCATCGAAGTCGGAACCAAGTCCGACATGGTCCACACCGGCAACCTCCGCAATATGTTCGATATGGTCCAGCACGATCTCGATGTCGCCAATAGGCACAGGATTCTCCGCGGTGTACTCCGCCATCGCGGCGATGAACTCCTCTTCATTTGAGGTTGCGGTCCGGATCCGGCGGGTGACCTCAAAATGTTTCATGGTGCGGTCCCCGGTGTCGGGCACGACGAACAGCGAGAAGAAGTTCACCATGATGACACCACCGTTACCGGCGACGGCGCGCAGCACATCGTCGGGCACGTTGCGAGCATTGCTCGACACCGTGTAGGCAGACGAGTGCGAAGCCATAACGGGCAGCGTCGTCACGTCGAGGGCGTCGCGCATCGTGTCCGCAGACACATGGGAGATGTCGACGATCATGCCCATGGCGTTCATCTCCCGAACGATATCCCGCCCAAAATCCGTGAGGCCTCCATGGCGCGCCTCGTCGGTGGCGGAATCCGCCCAGTCGAGTGTGTCGGCGTGGGTGAGGGTCATGTAACGCACGCCCCGGTCGAACAGCGTGTGGAGCTTGTCTATCGAGTTCTCAATGGAGTGACCACCCTCGGCCCCCATCAGGCTCGCCGTCCTGCCGGAAGCCCTGATCCGTCGCACTTCCGCGGCGGTGGTCGCGGCCTCGAACGCTTCGGGATACCGCTCATTCATCTGCTCAACGAGATCAATCTGCTCCATCGTGTGCATGAACGGCGTCGCGCTTTCACACGGCACATACACCGACCAGAACTGTGCGCCGACCCCGCCACGGCGGAGTCGTGCGATGTCGGTGTGGACATGGGGGAGTGGCGTGGAGGGGTCCATCGAATCAAACGACGAGTTCGCCTTGGTGCGGACCTCCCACGGGAAGTCGTTGTGACCGTCGATCACGGGGAGGTCGGCGTGGATGCGCTGCGCTTCGGCGGCGAAGTCTGTCATGGTCGTTCCTGCGGTTGACGGCTACACAATTCGCTGTATCTTGCCACCCCATGAGAGATGCCGCACAACTTCTTCAGATCGAGGCCGAGGCGTATCGCCCGGTTCTTGAAGGTCTTCCGCCGGCCGACTTCGACAAGCAGACGGTGTGCGAGTTGTGGTCGGTGCGCGACGTGATTGCGCACCAGTCGGCGGTCCTCCAGATCATCAACGCCGGGGAACAGGCGCCGTTCACCGCAGAGTCGAACCAACGCGATGTGGATGACCGCAAGACCTGGGACGTCGATCGGCTTCTCGCCGAATTGTTCGGTGGCTACGAGGATGCGATTGCTGTGATCGACACGGCCGGCGGTCTGCTCGACGGGTTTGGGCTCGCTCAGTTCATCCACGGGGGCGACGTGCGGGACGCCGTTGGAGCTACCGACGCCTTCGCAAGTCCCGGGCATGAGATTGCGGTGGATCTTCTCCATGATAAGTCCACGGTGATGAAGAAGGCCCCGGTGATTACACGGGTGGATGGCGTGTTGCGCCAATTCGGCCTAGACCTTGATCCTGTCGGTCGTCTCGTGACGAACACCGAGACGTTTGTTCGCCTCTGCGGCGGTCGCAATCCCGACGACGGGAATTGGTCGGTCGAAGGTATCAGCGCCGTCGACTTCGTCCTCTACGGCTGATGCGGCGCGTCAGCGTGGTAGGCACATCGGGCTCGGGCAAGACAAGGTTCGCCGGGGTGCTCGCCGACAAACTTGGAGTTCCCCACATCGAGCTTGATGCGATCTATCACCAACCCGGCTGGGTACCACTCCCTGATGCGGAGTTCGTTTCGGCCGTCACCGAGGCGGTGCTCGGAGACGCCTGGGTGGTGGACGGCAACTACTCGATTGCCCGAGACATCGTTTGGGAGCTGGCCGACACCGTGGTCTGGCTCGACTATCCACGTCGAGTGGCGATGTACCGGATCATCAAGAGGACACTGTGGCGCGGCGTCATGCGTAGGGAACTTTGGAATGGAAACCGGGAGAAGCTGCATAATATCTTCAAGCGGGATCCGGCGGAGAACATCATCATGTGGGCATGGACAACGTATCCCGACAGACGCCGACGATACGCCGAGATGATTGAAGACCCGCAATGGGACCACCTCACGTTCGTCCGATTGCAGACCCGCGCCGAAACCCGCGAGTTTATGGAGGGTGCCGTTCGAACCTGATCGCGCCGGAAGAACGGGACCGGGCGAACGATTGTGGAACCCCGAGGCCCCCATTTGGCGGTGTTCGGGGTACTGTTGAAACATGGCGGAATGTGTCCGTGTTTTAGCCGGTGGCGAGAGTCGGACGGAGATGGTGTGATGAGACGATTCCTATCTGAGGTGTGGGCGGCCGGACTCCGGAAGCGGTCCCGCGAGGTCGTGATGGTGGCGATCGGGATAGCCCTGGCAACTGTTTCGGCGGTCGACCTTGCATGGTCGAGCTGGGCTGGCGACAACGACCGCATTGCGATGGCATCGGGGTCACTTACGGGAGCGCTCATCGTTGTCGCGGTGGGCGCGATTCTCGGTTGGCGAAAGGCGGAGAATCGAAACCGAGGCGACATCGGGCATCCCTGAGCAGGCGGATCGAATCCCGGCTTTGACTCGCTGAGCCGGGCGATGACAGCAACGATTCGCTGCTCGATGCCGGCTGGAGGAGTGGACTATCGGAGGAGAGCCAACATGAGGCAGCGGTTGCGAGCAGCACGTAACGTCGGGTTCGTTTTGCGTCTCGTCGGGTACGTCCTGACGGGTTTCTTGCTTGTACCCGCAGGCTGGGCGCTACTCGCCGAAACCGACTACGAACCTCGCTCCTGGGTTCTCTTCGCTGGTATCGGTGGGTTCCTTCTGATCGTTGTTGACGAAAGGTTCGTCAGTCGCCCACCGAGACGTTCGGCCATCCAGCGGGGGATTGCGATCGGCGCCGTGTTCGCCGTACTCGGGTGGATCACGATTGTCCGCGCACGTTACGACGGTGATTCGGAGTTGGCGGCGTCGGGTGGAGGATGGTTGGTGGTGGGCATTGCATGGATGGTCGGACCCTCGGTTCACGAACTGTGGTCGAAGCGCAAGAACCTGACGTAGGGTAGGACTCGGGTGGTGTCCGGTGTGATCCGAACTCCTTCAATCCGGCAGGACTCACCGTGGAGCGTCGACCAATCCGATTTCACGCACGACGGTGGAGGAGCCGGCTTTC
>BDTL01000266.1 GCA_002898115.1 bacterium BMS3Bbin02
CGGCATAGGGACACTGTTGTCCGAGGGGATCGGTAACACGATCCGGTTTTCGCTTACTGCTGATCCTGTTGAAGAGGCCAAGGCCGGTCGTCAGCTCTTGGAGTACCTCGGTTTGCGGGAGCGTTCCGACCTAGACCTCATCGCGTGTCCCTCTTGTGGTCGTGCCGAGGTCGACGTGATCGATGTCGCAAATCGGGTAAACACAGCGCTCGAAGGGTCAGGCCTGCCTATTCAGGTGGCTGTGATGGGATGCGTGGTGAACGGTCCCGGGGAGGCTCGGGAGGCCGACATCGGCATCGCGGCGGGTCGTGGCAGGGGCCATCTGTTCATCAAGGGACAGGTCGTGCGCGTCGTACCCGAAGGCGCGATGGTCGAGGCATTGATCGACGAAGCGGTCGCTCTCCACGAAGAAGGCGCCGAGGCTCGGCTCGCCAAGGCCGATGTGACGGCTGCGGATCTCGCCGAAGAGACCCGGATCGAGCTGCTCGGCATCCAGGGAGATGTCAATGACACCCGGACACGTCGCGCTGCGGTCGCCGAGATCGCGACTAAGGAAACGTGATCAACGGGTAAACTGGTGCCTCTCGATTCCCCAGACGGAGCAACAATGCGTTGGTCACAAGCCTTCATACCTACCCTGCGTGATGACCCTTCGGATGCCGAAGCGGTCAGCCACCGGTTGCTTGTCCGAGCGGGGTTTATTCGTCAGCTCATGGCGGGGAGCTACTCCATTCTTCCCGCCGCCTTTCGCGTCAGGGCAAAGATCGAGAAGATCATCAGTGAGGAGATCGATGCGATCGGTGGTCAACAGTTCTTGCTCGGCGCTCTCCATCCCTCCGATGTGTGGCGCCAGTCCGGACGCTGGGACGTTATGGGTGACGAGATGTTCCGCATTGTTGATCGCAAGGGCGCCGATGTTGCGCTCGGTATGACTCATGAGGAGATCTTTGCGACTGTCGCAAGCGAGCTCTCCTCCTACAAACAGCTTCCCCAGCTCTGGTACCAGATCCAGACCAAGTTTCGCGACGAACCTCGGCCAAAGTCCGGTCTCCTGCGGGTGCGGGAGTTCACCATGAAGGACTCGTACTCCCTTGACATCGATCAGGACGGTCTCGATAAGCAGTTCGAAGCCCACTACGGCGCCTATCTACGGATCTTTGCACGACTCGACCTCGACGCTATCCCGGTTGAGGCGAGTTCGGGAGCGATGGGCGGATCCGGGTCTGTCGAGTTCATGGTGCGGTCCGACGCCGGTGAGGACCTTGTTGCACACTGTGCGACGTGTGGGTATGCAGCCAATGTTGAACGTGCGGAATCGGTGGTTCCTGCCGTTATCGACGAGGTCGGACCGGATACACCCGAAATGTTCGACACCCCGGGGGTGCGCACGATTGCTGCGCTGGAGACCTTTCCCGGCGGTGCCGCGGCGGACCGTCAGATCAAGACACTCGTCTACATCGCTGATGACACCCCGGTGCTTGCACTCGTGCGTGGGGATCACGCACTCCAGGAACAGAAACTCGCTGATGCGCTTGGCGTGGGCGAGGTACGGCCGGCACAGGCCGAGGAAATCAGGGAACTGCTTGGTGCCGATGCCGGCAGTCTGGGGGCGGTCGGCGTCTCGGACGTGACGGTGGTAGCAGACAGAGCGCTCCAGGGGCGCACCAACATGACGACCGGAGCCAACAGCGACGATAAGCACTATCGCGGCGTCAGCATCAAGCGAGACATCTCAGTGACGCAGTGGGTGAGCCTGCGCGAGGTCACGGCTGGTGAGCGGTGTACGAATTGTAGCGACGGGACTCTCGATGTTTTTAGAGCGATCGAGTGCGGCCATATATTCAAGCTTGGCACCAAGTACGCCGAGGCCCTCGGCGCCACCGTCCTCGATGAGAACGGCAAGAGCCGACCCATCGTGATGGGATCGTACGGTATCGGACTCGAGCGAAACCTTGCGGCGATCGTCGAGGTACATCATGACGACAAGGGTATCGTGTGGCCGGTTTCGGTCGCCCCGTGGCAGGTCGCCATCACCGTCGTGCAGGCCAAGGATGAGCCCAGCCAGACGGCGGCGAGCACGATTGCCGGCGGTCTTGAGGCCAAGGGGTGGGATGTCATGGTCGATGACCGCAATGAACGGCCCGGAGTAAAGTTCGCCGACGCCGAACTCATTGGATTTCCGTACCGGATTACCGTTGGCTCCCGCGGCCTCGACGCAGGTACTGTTGAGGTAGTTGATCGGCGGTCCGGTACCCGATCGGACGTCGCTCTCGGCGATGTCGTTGACCATGTCCACGGGCTTCTCAGCGGCTGACCAGACACGGTTTGCAGAGTTCGGGTGCGCACAATGGGTGCACCCAGGCTCTGCTATGCTGTGCGGTAACTGAGATGTGTGTCGTCGAGGTGGGCCGTGCCCGCCTTGTTTTGTGTAGTGAGTCACCAATGTATGGAGAGAGGAGGCCCGATGACAGACCTGAATACCCGCCTGTGGGACGTGATCGAGCCATACCTTGGCGCTGAGCGTCTTGAACTCGACGACCTTGAGATCGTGGGGTCCGGCGGCAGCGGACGCGTCGTTCGAATACTGATTGACGGCGACGAGCCTCTCGATATCGGCCGGATCGCCGAACTGTCACGTGGGATCGGAAGAATGCTCGACGACGATGAGGGCCTCGCCACCTCGTACACACTCGAGGTTGGATCACCGGGACTCGAACGTAAACTCCGCCGCCCGGCCCACTTCCAGAAGTCGATTAGCCGAGAAGTCAAAATCAAGACAAAGGGGTTGATCGCCGAATCGAAGCACCACAAGGGTGTCTTGGTGTCGGCCGACGAAACCTCCTGCACCGTTGAAGTCGATGGCGCTGAGCGCACGATTCCATTCGATGAGATCAATGCAGCGCGCACAGTGTTCACATGGGAACGCGGTGCGAAGCCGGGCAAGCAAAAGGTGAAGGGACCTCAACATGGATAACAATATGATGGACGCACTTGAGCTCTTGGCCCGCGATCAGGGCGTCTCTCCCGACACCATTCTTGACGCGCTCGCCAACGCTTTGGTGAGTGCTTACAAACGAACGCCCGGCGCTGCCGAGGAAGCCCGCGTCACGATTGATCCCGACTCGGGTGTCATGACGGTATATGGTCAGGAACTTGATGAGGATGGTGTCGTCGTCCGCGAGTGGGAAGACACCCCCGATGATTTCGGACGCATTGCCGCACAGACGGCGAAGCAGGTCATCAAGCAGCGCCTTCGGGACGCAAAACGCGAGCAAGTTTTTGATCTCTACGATGGTCGTGAGGGCGATCTTGTAACCGGGATCGTGCAGCAGTCGGACCACCGGTTCGCGATTCTCGATCTCGGCAACGCCGAGGCCATCATGCCGTCGTCGGAGCGCATCCCCTACGAGCGTCTTGAGCGCAACAATCGCGTCAAGGCGTACATCCTTGAGGTTCGTCAGGAGGGTAAGGGACCCCAGATCGTCGTAAGTCGGAGTCATCCTGAGTTTATCCGGTCACTGTTTGAGCTCGAGGTGCCGGAACTTATCGACGGTGATATTGAAATCAAGGTGATTGCCCGCGAGGCCGGACACCGAACCAAGATCGCCGTTGCATCGAATGATCCAAACGTCGACCCTGTCGGCGCGTGTGTCGGTGCCCGCGGTTCGCGAGTCCGTCAGGTCGTGAATGAGTTGCGGGGCGAAAAGGTTGACATCGTTGAATGGCGCGAAGACCTGCCCGCATTCATCGCCGAGGCGCTGAGTCCTGCTCGGGTCAAAGAGGTTCGGATCGACGAGGAAGAGGCCTCTGCCATCGTCATCGTCCCTGACCACCAGCTGTCGCTCGCTATCGGAAAGGAAGGGCAGAACGCCCGCCTTGCGGCCCGGTTGACGGGTCATCGCATTGATATACGATCGGAGAGCCAGGACCTCGGTCTTGATGTCGTCGCTGAAGGAGATGAGGCGGTTACCGCTACCGAAGCGGACACCGATCCAACAGACGCAGACTCCGCCGGGACCGTGGATGCCGCCTCGGCTGACGAGGGGGTAGCCGCTCCAGAGGCGATAGATACTGCCGAACCAAGCGCCGACGACGCATCCGCTGAAGAA
>BDTL01000267.1 GCA_002898115.1 bacterium BMS3Bbin02
CTCGTGGGTCCCGCAGGATTGCCTTTCCCTTGATGGTGTCGGCGCCCGTCATAAAGACGACGTCGTCGCCATCGAGGTCGATCCACACGGGGGCGACGTGCGGGGCGCCATTCTTGCGGACGATGGCGAGCTTGGCCGTGCGCGCCGGCAGCGCCGCAATGAATTCTTTCCACCACTCCGGCGGTGCTTCGTTGTATCCCATGGTGGCCCAAACTGTACCTCGGGTCGCAGTATTCCCACTGGAGGGATGCCGTTAGCTCGTCGTCAGGGTCTTGCGGAACGCGGTTGCGGCCGCGACCAGGATGACGACGGCGAACAACGAGAGCATGCCGAGTTCGATCAGGATGTCGTCGACACCTCCACCGCGGCGAACGATTTCGGTGAAGGCATCGAGTGCCCAGGCGTGGGGGAGCAGATGCGAAATGTTGCGCATGGTGGGTGAGAAGATCTCGGGCGGAACCATCGCCCCACCGAGGGCGGCGGCCGCAAGACCGAGGAACACCCCGAGGGACCCCGCCTGCTGGTCGTTGTCGACCAAACTCCCCAACAGCATCGAGGCCCCGGCCGAGACGGCCGCGAACAGCGCAATGATCATGGTTGCAGGGAGCAGGGGACCCCAATACACACCGAACAGCAGCGACGACCCGGTAGCGATCGTCAACGCCTGCACGATGGCGACCCCGAACCGCCCCAACGCCTCGCCCGCGATCACCGTCCGGGCACTCGTCGGTGTTGCCAACATTCGACGTGATACGCCCCACTGGCGCGCCTGGATGAGGGCCGCCCCTCCGGACAGCGACGTGAGAAACGTGAACAACACCAGTTGCTGGGCAGCACCGAGGTCGAAGGTGCCGATCGGCCGATCGTTCGGAGAGTCATCGACGCTTCGTTCGACGACGGAGAACCCCGGAACAAGCTGTTCGACCTGATCCACCGTTTCAAGAGCCTCCCGTAGATTGGGGCGAAGCCCTTCAGCCACGAGTACGTCTGCAGCCCGTAACACCGCTGCCTCGGCGGCGACGGCGCCCTCGATGACCGTGCGAATCTGGCGGGCGCTGGAACCCTGGCGCACCACGACCTGGACCGCCAACATGCTGCCACCGTCGTCCGGGATCACGATCGCCGCCTCGTACGCTCCGCGGGACACGCCGTCGGCGGCTTCGCTCGCCGAACCGACCGTGCGCGGTGTGAACCCGTCGAGGGTCCTGAGCCGAGCGGCGAGTGCGTCGGCGGTGGGGCCATTACCTTCCACGATTCCGATCCGCGGCTGGAACCCTTCGCCGAACGTTGCTCCGATGACCAGAACCAGCAGCAGCGGGAACACGAATACGAAGAACAACGACAGCGGGTCGCGCACCATACGGCGCAGCGTCACGCCCGCGATTGTCAGTACCTTCACAGCCGCACCATGGAGCGCATCCGGAGCGCCGCAACGCCACCGGTGGCGACCGCAAACATGAGGAGGGCGATCGTCGACGGCATCGCGGCGGAGGGTCCCCCTCCGCCCGCGAGATCGCCGAGTCCGCGGAGGAACCAGGCGTGTGGGGTGGCGAGGGCCATCTTGGACAGAATGGCGGGTCCCTGGCTGACGGGGAAGAACGACCCGCCAAGAAGACCGAGCACCACCGCGACAACAGATTGAATGTTTGATGCCTGTTCCGCGGTTCGTGCGAGTGTCGCAATGACCGCCATGATGCCGATTGCCGACGCGACTCCGGCGACGACAAGCATGCCGACACCCACCGGATTCCCCCAGCGTGCTCCGATCTGCCAGGACGTTGCGGTGATCAGCACCGCCATCGACGTCACACCGAGGACAAATGCGGCGAGTCCTTTCCCCGCGATGATCGACGCCGGGTGTATCGGCGATGCGAGCAGCCGAGGAAGCGTGCCGTCGGTGCGCTCCTGGATGAGGCCGGACACGCCGAACTGTACGGTGAAGAACAAGAAGAACACCGCCATCCCGGCGGCAAAGAACGTCGAAATGTCGAGTTGCCTGTCACCCGTTTCGAGATCGACGACCTCTAGTCGCAGCGGCGTATCCACAGTCAGGGCTGCGAGGCTCTCCGCGTCTGCGCCTCCGGCAAACAGTGCGACCGCAACGGAGAGCTGTACACCGGACACATCACCCGCGAACTGGCGAGCAATCGACAAGGCGATCTCCCCGCTGATCGGTGCCTCGTTCGTGGTGATGACCTGGATCTCACCGCCGCCTTCTGCAACGGCTTTGTCAATATCGGGAGGAAACGCGATCACCGCAAACACGTCGAGACGGTCGACCGCGGTCTGGGCCTGCCCCTCGGTGTCGAACTCCGTCACCGCAAAGAGCGCGGTATCGAGGTCGTCGAGTACTGCTTCTTCGAACACCTCGCCGAGTTCGGAATCTTCGATGCCAACGACACCGAGTTCCATCGTGAACTCGCCGGCGGACACGTCGGGGATGATGAGTGAGAAGATGATGGCGAGTCCCAGCGGTGCGATGAGCCCAAGGGTGATCGCGGACTTGTCACGCAGTCTCAGCCGCAAGTCCTTGATGGCAATGAGCACTGCTGCCACGGTTAGTCCCGCAGGGCCTTCCCCGTGAGGTGGAGGAACACAGCTTCGAGGTTGGGCTCTTCGATTTCGATACCCGTGATTTCCGCACCTGTCTCGACGATCGTATTGACGATCTCGGCCAGCGATGATCGGGCGTCCCTGACGATGAGTTCCATGGCGGTATCACCCAGACTCACCCGAATAACACAGTCGAGCATGGCGGCAGCGTTCGCCGCCGGCAACCCGTATCCGGTGATCCCAATGTGGAGCTTGTCGTGACCACCGAGCTTTTCGATGAGTTCGCGTTGGGTTCCCTCGGCCACAATCTTGCCGTCATCAATGATCCCGATCCGGTCACAGAGCCGCTCGGCCTCCTCCATATAGTGTGTTGTGTACAGCACTGCCATCCCCTCGTCCGCCATTGTGTCCACGGATTCAAGGATTGCGTTGCGCGACTGGGGATCAACGCCGACGGTCGGCTCGTCAAGAATCAGCAGACGTGGTTGGTGGATGAGGCCGATGCCGATATTGAGTCGTCGCTTCATCCCACCGGAGAACGTGGACGTTCGGTCGTCGGCCCGGTCGGACAGGCCTGTCAACCTCAGGACCTCTTTGGTTCGTTTCTTGAGCGTGGACCCCGCAAGGCCGACGAGGCGGCCGAAGAACATGAGGTTCTCACAGGCGGTGAGATCCGGATAGAGCGCGATGTCCTGGGGGACGTATCCAACGGCGGTCTTAGCCTTCGTTGCCCGCGGATGCATCGGCTCGCCGGCGACCCATACCTTGCCACTGTCGGCATCGAGGATGCCTGCGATCATGCTGATGACAGTGGTCTTGCCTGCACCGTTGGGGCCGAGCAACCCGTATGTCTCGCCCGGAGAGATATGAAAAGAGACGTCGTCCACCGCAACGAGATCACCGTAGGTCTTGCGAATTCTTGAGCAGTTGAGGAGCGGCGGGGCCGAAGGGTCCATAGCCCGGAAGACTAGTGGTCTCCCGGCGCCGCGACAGCAAACTATCCTGGTGCGCCATGACGATCGCGATCGCTACGGCGGACCTTGATTGGGTGCGCGAAGACCCCAAGGATCAGCTCCTCAAGGAGGCGCTCGACGCTCGCTCCTTGCGGAGCAGCCGAGTTCCCTGGGATGCGGACATCGACTGGTCCTCGTTCGACGCGGTGGTGGTTTCTACAACCTGGGACTACCACGAGCGGATCGCCGAGTTCCTTGTCTGGATTGACCGGGTCGCGGCTACAACCACAATGTGGAATCCGCCCGAGCTCATCCGGTGGAATGCCGACAAGGCGTACCTGATCGAGATGTCGGAAGCCGGGGTGCCGGTCATCCCGACGGTGGCGACTCCGACCGTGGGTTCTGTCATTGATGCCGTTGACATCTGGGGTGTGGACCAGGTTGTCATCAAGCCGGTGGTATCTGCCAGCGCTCGGGGCACGGCAATGTTTCAAGGAGACGACATCGTCGGAATTTCTGATCACATGGCATCGTTCCCCGATGCCATGATTGCCCAGCCGTACCAGCCGGCAGTCGAGACAACTGGAGAAGCATCGCTGGTGTACTTCAACGGACAGTATTCGCATGCGGTCCGCAAGGTTCCGACGGCTGGCGACTTTCGGACCCAGACCCACCTTGGCGGCACCCTGTCGCCGGTTGAACCGGCGCCCACTGAACGGGCGGTGGCTGAGTTGGTGCTCGGGTCCATTGCAGAGCGTCCGCTCTACGCCCGTATCGACCTCGTTGAGGGAGTCGACGGCCCGCTCCTCATCGAACTCGAACTCATCGAACCCGCCCTCTACTTGCCGTTGTGCAGCGGTGCACCCGCCCGTTTCGCTGCTGCGATTGCCGCTCGTCTGCGCGAACGGACGCACTGTTGACCACAGTCATTGGCGCAAGACGTTCCGTTACGACTCGTTGAGCATCGATAGTCGGCTACGGATTCCGAGCCCGCGACGCTGATAGATAGTCGCCCGGCCCGCCTCCGCACCCTCCGGAAGGCGGCGCGTGTTCGACGTAACGATGTCGCTGTTGAGCAGCGGCCGTGTGGCGGGAAGGGCACCGCTGCCGTCCGGGATCGCGAACGAGTAATGGCGGTGTGCGACCAACTCTGCGATCGGGTCGGCAAATGATCTGTCGTGGAGGTCAATCGTCACACCATCCGGTTTGAGCACGATCACCGACTGTGTACGTCGGCGGGTGAGCGGTGACTCCTGAGTTGGCGCCTCCAACACATCGCCGGGGACCGGTTCGGTCAGGTCGACGACCATCGGCGCCGCAACGGCAGTGGCCATCGCGGCAATGGCTGTCGCCGCCTTCGCGCGTTCTCGTTCGATGTCGGCCTGGACCCCGATGATCAGGTCCTCGGCTTCCGCACGCGCCTGCCGTAGGACCGCCTCAGCATGCATACGTGCCGCTGATACTCGAGCCGCGGCGCCGGTTTCCGCGTCTTCGAGTATTGATTCGGATTCGACGATTGCGTCCTGAACGATTTCCCGCGCACGACGCTGCGCCTTGATCTCAGTGTCGCGTAGAAGTTCTTCGGCTTCCTGCGCGGCTTCCTCAAGGATGTCAGCCTGTTCGGATGCGGTGGCGCCGACGGCTTCCTCAATTTCTGAGACTAGATCCCGATCTGCTGCTTCGGCTTTCGCAAAGAGGGCGTTCGCCGCGCGTTCGTAAGTGTCTGCGCGATCGCGTGCAACCTTCAAAAGGGTCTCTGCTTGCTCCTCTGCCGCTTCGAGGACACGGGCCGCTTCCCGGGCCGCTTCGAGCTGGTCGGCATCGGGCTCGGCTTGGAGATCATCCTCAAGCGACCGGACAGTGGCCAGGGCACGATCGAGTGCGCGCTCGCGAGAATCTAGTGCGTCTGTGAGACGGGCAACAACAGCATCGACCTCGGCCGGATCGTACCCACGTCGTTTCTGAGAGAAAACGTGTGTTTCGATGATGTGCGAGTCGATGCTCACAACTTGCCTCCAACGGTGATTTTTCGGAGCCCATCGCGCTTTGGGGGCGGCCACTGTGTCTCTGCCACCGCAAGCACTTTAGCGGTGTCATGCACGGTTCCGTCGAGTGGTCGGTCGCGATCGACATGTGATATCGACAACCCTCTTGCCGGACGTCGAATTAGCGCATACTCTGCAGACATGGAGCGAATAACAGTAGATCTGAATAAGGACTGGTTGTCCGTGGCCGACATCTGTGAATACATGGGTGTTTCGACCTTCGTTGTGACCAGCCAGCTTCGGTCAGGCGGATTGCCCGCGGTGAAGTTTGGACGCGAATGGCGGGTTGCCAGACAGGACTTTGAGGACTGGATCAACGAGCAACGTCGTGATCGGGCCGCAGAGGCGCCCGTCGATGCGACAGGAGAGCGTCGAGCACCCTAACGTAGATTCTCAGCACGCCACCGCCGGCGAACGAACGGAGAATCACAATGCAGGACGATCCACAGGTGCCCGACGAGGGACAGGATCCGGCGTCGACGTTGCACACCCGCCAGGTGAAAGACCCGGCCCGGGCGCTGAAAACCGCGATGCTCGCCTACATCACTGTGAACGCGGTCGTGGGACTTCCCCTACTGGCATTCCCGGTATCGTTCCTCGACACTGTGGGCTTCGATCGCATCGTTGCCACCCAACTCGGTGGGATCCGATGGGTAGGCGCCGTTCTCGTAGCCTGGGCGGTGGGGTCTTCGCTTGTCATCGCCCAACCCGAGGGTCGGGCCACGCTCGTCACTACCGGGGCGCTTCAGATGACGTTCGCCGCTTTCACATTTCTCTGGACGTTGTCAACCGGCGAGAAGTGGGGGTCGTCGGCTTTCCACCTCGGTCTTCTCGGGCTGTTTAGCGCGACCGCTCTGGTGATGTGGGCGGCCCGATTTCGGGCTCGCAAGGTATTCAAGGGAGCGGCTGGATCGCCTAACCCAGGCTGAGAAGCTCTCCAGGATCGACAAAGTCGACACCCAGGGAAACGGCCACCGTTTCGTTCGTGATCTTGTAGTTGGCAACGTTAATCCCGGGGATGAGCTCGGGGAACCGCGCCGTTGCCCCCTCGAGACCGTCTGCCAGCGCGACTGCGTAGGGCATGGTTACGTTTGTCAACGCATACGTCGCGGTGTTCGGCACCGCCCCTGGGATGTTCCCGACGGCATAGTGCACAACATCGTGGAGCACATAGGTTGGTTCGGTGTGGGAGGTTTCTCGCGCGGTCTCGATACATCCGCCCTGATCAATTGAGATATCGACAATGACGCTTCCCGGTTTCATCGCCCTGATGTTGTCTTCGGTGACGACGACAGGCGCACGAGCGCCGGGGACGAGGACCGCGCCGATGACGAGGTCGGCCCGGCTGACAAAATCATCGATAGCAGCGATTGATGAACGGATTGTCTTCATCCGTCCACGGTGCACGTCATCGATCTGGCGCAGACGTGCAACGTTGATGTCGAGGATCGTTACATCAGCTCCCATTCCCGACGCGACAAGTGCAGCGTTTGTACCGGCGCTGCCGCCGCCAATTACGACGACCCGGGCGGGGGCGACGCCGGGTACCCCACCCATCAAGACACCGCGACCGCCTTTTGGTCGCTCAAGGTTGTAGGCACCGGCCTGAGCCGCCATTCGGCCGGCGATCTCACTCATTGGAGCCAGCAGCGGCAGGGACCCGTCGGCCAGCTCGACCGTTTCGTAGGCAATACACGTGGCACCGGACGCGATCAGGCCCTCTGCTTGGGCGGGGTAGGCGGCAAGGTGGAGGTACGTGAAGAGTGTTGTCTCGGCGCGCAACATGTCGATTTCGATCGGCTGAGGTTCCTTGACCTTAAGAACGAGATCCGCCTGCGCGAACACGTCAGCGGCGGTTGCGACGATCTGCGCTCCCGCGGCGACATAGTCTTCGTCAGGTATCGACGACCCGAGTCCCGCACCGGTCTGAACGAGGACTGTGTGGCCGTGGGCAGTGAGTTCGCGCGCACCAACGGGTGTAGACGCGACTCGGTATTCCTCATTCTTGATCTCGGTAGGGACTCCGACTATCACGACGCCTCCTCGGATGGGATAAGAGACCGATGCCGCAGGGAGTGTACGCCCCTAAAGCAAGGGTTGTCACATACGGAAACCAGGCGTCGACCCTTACCCCGATCGGCGTACCGTTGCCTCAGATGATTGGGGGATGCAGGGCTTGCAGGGAAGATGGAACGTGGGTGCGATTCGGAGGGTGTTACGCGGATGATCCTGCCGGATTCGTCGGCGAGGACTTCGGTGCTCGGCAGGATCGGAGTAACCTCCCGTTCGTCTTTCGAGGAGTACTCACCGTTGAGCGAAATCGCCGCTCTGATCTTGGCCGCTGACCGCGGAATCGACCTGCCCGAAGCCACTGCGCTGCAAACAGTCCGCGGTCGGTCGCTCCTAGCGTCGGCCCTGGAACGTGTCCGTGCGTGGCCGGTCGACAGGATCGTTGTTGTCCTCGGGGCCGATGAGGAACTCGTCGGGTCGCGTCACGACATGGGGGACTGCACCGTCATTGTTGATCCGGAGTGGGAAGAGGGGACGGCGTCGCCATTGCGGGCAGGACTAGACCACCTGTTGCGTCAGGGTGGTGTAACGGGTGCTGTCGTCATCGATGTCGGCCAGTTGGCTTCCGACGCCGAAACGGTCGGGCGGCTGCTTGATGTTGCCGACGAGCAGCCATCGTGGGCAGTGGTCACAAAGTATCGCTACAAATGGGATGCGCCGTACCTCATTGGGATCGACATCTGGCCTCAGCTTCTCGGGCGCGAAGGGGATTCACAGCTGGATAAGATTCTGTTGGCACATCCGGATTGGGTACAAGAGTTGCGCCTCGACGAGGGGCGTCCGCCGCGGGTGAGTACCCGAGAGGAACTTCTGATCCTCAATCGGTCATAGGAGCCAGCCTGCACACGGCCGACGTGCCGAGTATATTTTGAAAATGTTGGCCCCGTACTTCGGGCTGCCAGTCAGTGTGTTGCGATGGAAAGGAACAAAGATGGCATCGATTGATGCGATCGAGGGGATTGGGCATAAGTCTGCGACCAAGTTGCGCAAGTCGCGGGTCCGGACGACACAGGCACTGCTGAAGATGGGTGCGACTAAGAAAGGGCGTAAGGCGCTTGCCGCGGCCTCCGGTATTCCTGAGGGGTCGATTCTCGAATGGGTTAACCGCGCGGACCTGATGCGCGTCCGCGGTGTGGGTGAGGAATACTCTGATCTTCTTGAGGCTGCGGGCGTCGATACCGTCAAAGAATTGCGACGTCGCAATCCTGCCAACCTGCTGACGATGATGATCGCCACGAATGAAAAGAAGCGGCTGGTTCGCCGACTCCCGACAGAGTCGATGGTGAAACGGTGGGTTGATGACGCCAAGGAACTGCCACCCGTCGTCACGTACTGATCTCCAGGTACTGGATCCAGGGACAACGTCCCCGGATGACACAGTTAGGCGCCGATGGCCGGTGTCAGGGATCGGATCCCGCAACCTTCGTCGAACGTAGAGAAGGGTCCCGGGAATCCCGGGACCCTTCTCTACGTGTGTATGGAGGCCCGAGCTACTTGCTAGCCGTCTTCTTGGCTGCAGGCTTGCTGGCTGTCTTTTTGGCTGCAGGCTTGCTGGCTGTCTTTTTGGCTGCAGGCTTGCTGGCCGTTTTCTTGGCTGCAGGCTTGCTGGCCGTTTTCTTGGCTGCAGGCTTGGCGGCTGGTTCCGGTGTGAAGCTCTCACGCCAGTTGCTGAGGGCCGATTCGAGCTGCTCACGCAACTTGCCGACAGTGTCCTGGATCTGATCGACGGAAACGAACTCTTGGATGTCGTCCACCATGTCAGAGTCACGGAGACCAGTAGCGAACTTCTCGCCTTCTTCGGCAAGTGCATCGAACTGCGACTTCGCGGCGCCGGTGAGTTGGGTGCCCTTCTCCATCATCTTGTCGCTGTACTCGGTGAGTAGACGGATCGCGACGACCGGGGCGCCGACTGCGGCGTAGAGAGCCTTCGTTGCGATTGCCTTTTTGTCTTCAAGGGAGATCATGATTTTTCCTCCTGGGGTTGGTTTTCTTGGACAAAACTTTGATAGATCTGCATGAGAGCTTGTTTCTGTCCCTCGCTGAGATTGTGATCCGCTGCGACCGCGTCGACGACGGTCGGTCGTTCGACACCTTCGAGGAGACCGGCACGCTCGTACAGCGACTCAGCGCTGATCGAAAGTGCTCGTGCCAGCGACTTCAAGATCTCCGCTGACGGCTTTCGAATGCCGCGCTCGATCTGGCTGAGATACGGATTCGAGATGCCGGCGACATCTGCGAGTTTGCGTAGCGACATGGCGCTGCGTTCTCGCTGTTGTCGGATGAACTTGCCGAGGTCTGGTACTTGCTGTTTCATGCTGCACGCAGAATACAGCGAAACGCTAACTATTGCAAGCAGGTATTTCGAGATTCTGTCGTCTTGACGGTGGCTTGCACAGGCGCCGATATCACTCGGCCGGGAGTGGTGTTTAGAACACGCTGGTTCGCGCGGCGAGCATGTCGTCGAGAGCCGCCTGTACGCGGTCGCGCACGAGATCGGCGCGCTCAAGCACCGTGAGTGGATCTGGATCCGACCCGGGATTATCCGGTTGTAGCGGTTCGAGTATCCGTATGTGCCACCTGACCGGGAGGGGGATGGGGTTGAGGAAAATCGCAAGACGATCCATCCGCTGGTCCGGGAACACCATCTGCACCATCTTGGCAAGCAGTGACGACGATGTGACAGCCGGGTGAACCTCGTCGCTACCGACGATGGCCACCGGGATAATCGGTACACCGACGCGTTCGGCGACGGTCACAAAGCCACCGCGGCCGAAGCGCCGGAGCCGGTACGCCTCTGATGCCGGTTTCTGGAATGCTGCGGCCCCCTCTGGAAATACACCAACGAGGCGGTTGTTGCCGAGCAGGTGCTCCGTGTCTGCTCGTGATGCGTATGCGGCTCCAGCCTTACGATACAAATGGGACACCGTTGGCAGCATATTGAAAATCTCGGTACCGATAACACGAACTCGTCTCGGCATCGCGGCCTCGTTCGCGACCGTCAATGCCAGCATCGCCGCGTCGTAGGGAAGCGCTGCGCCGCCATGGTTTGCTGCGAGCAACGCGCCGCCGGACATAGGAACGTTCTCGATGCCCTGAACTTCTACACGGAAGTAGTCGAAATAGAGCCAGTTGACAATGTGCTGCACAACTTCGGCAAT
Organism: bacterium BMS3Bbin02; assembly: GCA_002898115.1. GTDB lineage: Bacteria > Actinomycetota > Acidimicrobiia > Spongiisociales > UBA5794 > BMS3BBIN02. The sequence continues at coordinate 10,780 of BDTL01000267.1, forward strand.
GATCGGATCGAGACCGATGGCGTCCGTCTCGTAGTCCGAGATCATGAGGTGGCGCAGGAGCGTCGGCCATGTCTCGACACCAAGTTGTCCGGTTACCGGAATCGCAAGATCGAAGATGTCGGCCCCACCATGGAGGACGCACACCTCCTTGCCCGTAGCGACGGGAAGACCGCACGGACCGTAGTGGGATTGGCGTTCCTTGCACTTCTTCGACGTATCAACGAAGGAGGCCAACCGTTGCGCGGTCACTGTCCGCCTGCGGCGCGACTCCTCGCGGTCCTGTGCTGTGCGTTTTGCCACAGCAGAGGTTCGGTCGCTCAGGGTTGTCTTGTTCGGCGACGGCCCGGGCGATACTTGTGGTGTCAGCGCGGTCACGAGCTCGGCCTTTGTCATGCGCGATCGACCCTTGATGTTCTGCTCTCTTGCCAACGCCAGAAGAGCAGTCTTGGTGAGTTCGGCAAGTGGATCCATCAGTCCCCACGTTCCGCGATCGACGCGAGAGCCTGTTCGAGCGTGTGGCTCGGCGTGAAGCCGAGAACGTCGCGCATCGCAGACGTGTCCATGACAAGGCCGTAGGTGAGATAGGCGAGGAGGTGACTCGGAAGTGGTGTGCCGGCGCGTTTCAACGCCTGTTTGAGAACCCGCTCGGGAAGAGGCTGAGAGTATCGCTTGGTTCGCCTTGCGATGCGCCCCAGGTATTGGATTCCGGGAGATGCAATATTGAATATGCCGGGCATGGGATGATCGACGGTGTGGACGATTGCGTCGACCGCGTCCTGCTCATGGAGCAACTGAATGCGGGGGTCGTATCCGATTCGTGTCGGCAGCACGGGAAGCGAAAAGTATCGACTCAGAGGATTGTTTACAAGAGGGCCTACGATCTTCGCAAAGCGCAGGATCGACAGTGAAGCGTTGTCTCGCTGCAGGAGTGCTTCGGTTGCGTACCGCTCGGCGGATGCGAGGTCACGGCCGTAGGAGCTCTTACGTGCACCCGGTGTTGTCGACTCCAGGAATACCGAAGGGTTTCGCGGACCCGCGCCATAGACCGAGACATCGGACTTGACGATCACAGCAACGTCGTGACGCATTCGGGAGATTGCTCCAAACACTCCCTGCGCTCCGATCACCGTTGCTTCGCGGGCGCGATCGGAACCGAGTGCTTTTCTTCGGTCGATTGCCTGGAGATGGACGACGATGTTTGGTTTGTAGTCGATAAGCGTGCGGGCAAACGATGCGTCGTCGAGGTCACCGGCAACGACGTCAGGGTGTCTGTCGGTAACAACCGCCGGACTGTCAACCAACAGCAGGTCAGTGGCGCGCTCGGCGAGTGGCCCGGCGAGTTGTCTCCCCGTCCAGCTTGTCGCCCCAGTAACAACTATTCGACTCATGGACGTCCAGCCTACCGTGGTCATGAACTTCGAACCCTACGGGAGAGCGACTCGGATTGTTGCGGCTCAGCGATCTCATGATCCGCGAGACACCTCACACCACTAGGCTTGCCGCTCGAAAAGGAGTGAGACTGTGACGAGCCGAAACATGCGAGGGGATGGATCGCTGATCATCGTGATGGGGAGGGACGCGACCGACGAGGACAACCGTCGTGTCATCGACCGCCTTGAAGCCGCCGGCGCTGAGGCGCACGTCTCCGCGGGTAAGTCTCGCACTGTGATCGGAGCCTTGGGTGACCCCGCGATACTCGCAACTCTGCCGTGGGAGGCAATGGGCGGTGTCGAGAGTGCGGTCCCGGTGCTGCGTCCGTTCAAGTTTGTGAGCCGGGACTTTCAAAGCGATGACACGGTGGTCAGTGTTGGCGATGTGCTGGTCGGCGGCGACAACTTTGCCATGATTGCAGGACCGTGCGCGGTGGAAACGCGCGACCAGTTGTTCACGTCGGCCGAAGCGGTCCACTCGGCGGGCGCTCGGATCCTACGAGGTGATGCTTTCAAACCACGCACTTCGCCGTACAGTTTTCAAGGACTCGGCGAAGAGGGTCTCCAAATGCTTGCCGAGGCTCGTGACGAGTTTGGCATGCCGTTTGTTGCCGAAGTGGTCGATCCACGCGATGTCGACCTCGTTGCGTCATATGCTGACCTCATCCGGGTCGGAACCCGGAACATGGCGAACTTCACGTTGCTTGCCGAGCTGGGTAAACAATCCAAGCCGGTGCTGTTGAAACGAGGTTTCACAGCAACCGTTGAAGAGTGGCTCAACGCTGCGGAGTACATCTACAAGGAAGGCAACCACGATGTCATTCTGTGCGAACGTGGCATCCGAACGTTCGAGACGTCGACACGGAACACACTCGACATTTCCGCTGTGCCGGTGTTGGCACAGCTCTCGCATCTTCCCGTAATCGTTGATCCGTCGCACTCAGGCGGTCGACGAGAATTGGTCGCCCCATTGACTCGTGTCGCAGTCGCGGCTCGCGCTCACGGCGTGATGATCGATGTCCATGCGGAGCCGGAGACGGCACTCGTCGACGGCGCACAGGCGATTCTCCCCGCCGAGTTCTCCGCACTTATGGAGGATGTCAGAGCCCTTGCCGGTGTTATGGGACTGAAGCTGTAGTCCATGGGTTCACACGTTGGGATCGTTGGCACCGGACTGATCGGGGCATCTATCGGGCTGGCTCTTGGTCAGGCCGGATGGACCCGAACCGGCTGTGACGCCGATGCGGAGGCTCTTGCAACCGCCAGAATGTGTGGCGCGATCGACACGCCCGTATCGGGACCTCATGCAGTGATTGAGGCAGGGCCGGACATCGTCGTGCTGGCGGCGCCGCCTGGCGCTATCCGCGCGCTCGTCCAGGACCTGGACACCGATCTCCTGGTCATGGATGTCGCCTCTGTGAAATCTCCCATTGTTGAGGCGTCGAGGCTGGCTCGTTTCGTCGGTACACATCCAATGGCGGGGCGCGAGGTCTCGGGTCCCGATGCCGCCACACCGGCTCTGTTTCGCGGCGCTGCCTGGGTTGTTACAACCGATGGTGCATCGCCGGAAGATATTGAGAGGGTCACCGCGGTTATCGAAACGGTAGGTGCCCGGGCGGTGTTGATGTCGGCGGCCGAGCATGATCGGGCCGTTGGCGCGGTGTCACATCTACCTCACATCATTGCCTCGACCCTGATGGATCTCGTATCAGACGATGCGCTATCTCTTGAGTTGGCTGCCGGCTCGTTTCGGGACCTCACGAGGGTCGCGGGGTCGTCGCCGGAATTCTGGAAAGAGGTCCTTGTTGCCAACGCTGATGTGATTGCAGAGAGGGTGGAAGCGTTTCGGTCCCGACTCGACGAGATGCTGTCGGTGATCGAGAGCGGCGACATTGATGCCATCGCCGATCGGTTGGCGCGTGCTCAGCAATCTCGGAGAGATCTTGGGGCCCCCGTTGGCGCAATTCGCGTAGCGTTGGCGGATCGTCCCGGCGAGCTAGCTCGTGTGGGTCAGGCGTTCCAGCGATCCTCGGCCGACATTCGAGATATCCAGATGCGGCATGCGCCCTATGGCGGCGGAGGTATCCTCACCGTGTCGGTTAACGTCGATGATGTTGAGATAATGGTCGACGCGCTCTCAGCCGAAGGTCTCTACATCATCGAGTAAGCAGGCCGTACAGAGCGTGTGCGGCCGCCTCGACGCCGAACGGTATGCAGTCCTCGTTGAGACGGAAACTTGCGGAATGGAGATCGACGCGTTCGCCTTCGGGTTTGCATCCCAGCCGCACCAATGCGCCGGGGACATCATTGAGATACCACGCGAAGTCCTCGCTTCCGAACGACTGGTGGGTGTCTGTCGCGACCTCCGGACCGAATCGGTCGGTGATGGCGGAGGTTGCTGTGGCGACTACCGAGCCATCGTTCGTCACCGGAGGAGACCCCTTGACATAGGTGATTGAGGCGGTTGCTCCGAACGGCGTGATGATGTTTTCTACTGCGGAACGGACATGAGTTTCGAGCGTGCTCCAGGTCGCAAGTTCGAACAGACGAAGGGTTCCGCCGAGGGACACCGATGTTGGGATTACGTTCTCTGCCCGGCCGCCGGTCACCGACCCGAAGACCACCACCAAAGTCTGACTTCTCGGGATTGCGTTACGGAGAAGGTTGGGCAGTTCGACGATCACACGACCCGCCACGTTGATGAGGTCCACTGTCTGATGAGGTCGAGAAGTGTGGCCACCGGGTCCGCTCAATTCGATAGCCATACGATCCGCGGCGCCTGTAATCCCACCAACACGGAAGCCGATTCTGCCAGCAGCCAGGGAGGGGTCGACATGAAACGCCAGCAGAGCCTCCAGACCCTTGTGGACCCCCATGTCGACCAGTGTGACCGCGCCTCCGGGAATCGCCTCTTCGGCAGGTTGAAAGATAAACCGGACAGCACCGGGCACATCCGTCCGTTGCAACGCTGCCGCGATGCCAGCCGCGATCGCCGTGTGTGCGTCGTGACCGCATGCGTGCATTGCAGTCTTGACGAGTGACCGGAACGGTTCCTTCGTCGCCTCGCGAAGCGGGAGTGCATCGAGGTCGGCGCGGAATCCGACACAACGGGCTCCGGAACCGACCTCCGCTATGAGGCCGACGCCGTCGTCCAATATTTCGTGGGCGACACCGTGGGTGGTGAGGAAATCAGAAACTCGTGCGGTAGTGGCGTACTCGTTCCACGCCGTCTCAGGATGCTGGTGTATGACACGGCGGAGTGCAACGATCTCGGATGTGAGATCGGTGACTGCTGCGGCGAGAGCGGTTGAGAAGTCATCCATGCAGCCAGCGAGTGTACACGCCCTCGCCACCGGGCTTCTTGCGTAGCTGGGAGCCACATGTGGCTCCCAGCTACGCAAGAAGCCCGGTGTCCTGTTGATTGCCCGCGCGTGGTCCGCGAATTCTGTATGTTGGTAAACCGTCGAACCGGAGGAAGGGCGATGACGACACTGCGGCCCACTTTTACGATCGGTATTGAGGAGGAGTACCTCATTGTCGATCGCGAGACACGCAATCTCGTGCAGGACCTGCCGGAAGGGCTTATGCGGGCATGTGAGGAGATTCTTCAAGGACAGGTGAGTCCTGAGTTTCTCCGATCCCAGATCGAGGTTGGGACCAAGGTTTGCGCCAACGTCCCCGAGGCGCGCGGGGACCTGGCCCGGCTTCGTAGTGCGATCGTCGATGTGACAGCCGACTATGGACTCGCTCCAATTTCGTCGTCTACTCACCCGTTCGCCATTTGGGGTGACCAGCTTCACACGGACCAAGAGCGATACAACATTCTTGCCAAGGCGTTGGGTGGTGTCGTTCGGAGGCTGCTTATTTGTGGCATGCATGTGCATGTGGGGATTGAGGATGAGGATCTACGCATCGACCTTATGAACCAGGTGCTGTACTTCATGCCTCACCTTCTGGCCATGTCCACCTCATCGCCGTTCTGGCAGGGCACCAACACCGGTCTAAAGAGCTACCGGACGTCGGTGTTCCGGGCGGTTCCCCGAACCGGCATTCCGGATGAATTCGGATCCTGGGCGGATTATCAACGGCACGTGCGGGTCCTCGTCGATTCCGGTGTCATTGAAGATGCGACAAAACTGTGGTGGGATCTCCGACCCTCGGCTCGTTACCCGACGTTGGAGATGCGAGCAACAGACATTTGCACGTCGATCGACGACGCAATGGCGGTCGCGGCGATGTACCAGTCCCTCCTATACATGTTGTACCAGAGCCGCATTCACAATCAGCGATGGCGTTTGTATTCTCGGATGTTGTTGAGCGAAAACACCTGGCGGGCACAACGATACGGTGTCGAGGAGTCCCTTATCGACTTCGGTCGGAGCGCCCTTGTGCCATACGACGAGCTCATGGAGGAGCTCATCGAACTCGTCACGACCGGCGCCGAAGAGCTTGGCTGCACGGATGAAATGCTGCACGTGCGGACAATTATCAAGCGCGGAACAAGTGCGGATCGCCAACTCTCGGTCTTCGCTGAGGCGACCTCCGCCGGCGCCAGCGACGAGGAGGCGTTGATCGAGGTGGTTGATTGGCTGATCGGCGAGACAGCAAACGTCGGTTAGCCGAGACCGATCGAGGGTTATCATTTCGTCATGAGGTCAATTCGTGTCGCCGGTGCACAGATCAACCCGACAGTCGGCGATTTCGCGGGGAATGAAAGACTCATCCTTGAAGCGATGCGTCGTGCCGAGGAATCCGGTGTTGATCTGCTCGCCCTCCCCGAGCTTGTCACTACGGGTTATCCACCTGAAGACCTTGTTCTCCGAGAGTCGTTTGTTGCCGAGAACCTTGCAGTGCTTGATCGGCTCGCCAACACGTCCGGGGAGACGGTCACCGTCGTCGGTTTCGTTGACCGGGTGGAAGGAGTACCGGGCGAAGATAGCCAGCCACGATCAGTCGCCAATGCTGCGGCGATACTCCATCGTGGGGACATCAAAGGGATCTACCACAAGGTTCTGCTTCCGAACTATGGCGTATTTGATGAGGCGCGTTATTTCGATGCCGGTTCCAAGCCGGCAGCAATATGGGACGTGGCCGGAGTCGCTGTCGGTGTTTCGATCTGTGAGGACATCTGGTCACCGGATGGGCCGCCATCAATGCAGGTGGCTGCGGGCGCCAAGATCCTGATCAATATCAACGGGTCCCCTTTCCATCGCGGCAAACGTGACGACCGTCGCGATCTACTGGCGCGCCAGGCACGGTCGAGTGGGGTTCCTGTCGTCTATCTCAATATGGTTGGCGGGCAGGACGAGCTGGTGTTCGATGGTGACTCAATGGTGTTCGATTCCACGGGTCGCATCGTGTCTCGCAGTCCGCAGTTCATCGATCACTTTTTCTGCATCGATCTCGATGTGCGGTCCAACGATCCGGCGCCTGCGGACACTGCTACCGGCTCAAGCGAGCAACGTGCACGCACCGAACTTGCCGCAGCCGAGATCTGGCCGGAGCTCGACGAACCGGCTGAGATCTATAAAGCGTTGGTTGCAGGTCTTCACAACTACGTGGTCAAGAGCGGATTCTCGTCGCTGAT
>BDTL01000268.1 GCA_002898115.1 bacterium BMS3Bbin02
TGGGTGACGCGGATGAAGGGTTTGTGATGTCAACGGTTCGTGAAGTCGTCCCCGTCGTGCGTGTGGGCGATCGGCGCTATGGCGTTGGACCGGTGACCAAACAGCTGCAAGCCGGGTTCCGGGATGTTGTTGTCGCCGAGTTGGGGTTGGTGGGACCGTGATGGACATAGACCGGTTGTTGGATTCTGTTGACGAGCTGTACAGCTCCGTTGTCATGGATCCAGACACCTGGACAGAACAGACGATCCACGAATGGGCAGGCGGCCTCTTCAACGACGGAAGGCCGGACAGAGAAACCGCCCGGGGTGTCCGGCGATGCGTGCGAGCGGCGGTCAAGCTACAGAAGTTCTGGATTGATCCGGCGAACTCTCGCGTGGATGATGCTGAAGACTGGCGTACACGTGTCGATATAGCTCTTGGGGGGCCGGCGTGGAGGCCGACGCTTGAGCTTGCTCAGCACGGTCTGCAGGATGGGCCGACACCTGAGCTCTTTGCGCAGGTGCAGCACCGATTTCGATTGGTGCATAACCAACCGTGGCTCGAGGGAGTCACATATACAGAATGGATAACGACTGCCTCAAACGAGGCCGGCACCTAAATTGTACGAAAGGTAGAGTGCGAACATGAAGCCACCTCGCTCGCTCATGATGCTGACTCTCCTTGCGCTCGTCCTGGCAGCATGCTCCAACCCGGACGAAGCAGTTCCGTCTACGGTGAGCCCAACTCTGACGACATTGGCACCCGCTCAGAATGAGGTGGACGACACCGTGGTGGTCACAACGACGAGTACGACATTCCCGATTCCCGACGAGATCGGCTATTCAATCGTCAAGCGTATCGATGGTGCCAACGGTGACACCGTCGTGGTCCTGCTGGACCCGAGCACCTATACGTCTCTCACCGATATCGATCTTCTCGGAATTATCCAGGATGTGATCGAGGCCTTCCCACCGATTCTGGAAGCGCACATCGTTGACACCCAGACAGCCGCCGATGCGGTGCTGGCGGAGAGCCCGACTGACGAGCAGAAGGCCGCTCTCGAGGAGAACTACCTTCTGTCTCTTGAAGATGGCATAAACGTGACCTTCCTGGGTCCATTCGCCGCGTTCGGGACCGATCTTTTGGGTAGCTGATCCCCCATCGGAACCCAAGATGCGTTCTCGCGAAGAATTGCTGCAAATGATCTAAAGAAATCGCGTCGCCGATGCCGATGGTTTGGCTACGGATGAAAATACATGGTCTTCTTCTCGTTGGATTCGATCCAAGCGCCCGTTCGGCATTGAGCGACTATCTCTCTGATTCCACACTGACAGTTACCGTCATGGACGTTTCCGCCGGTGTGGTCGGAGATATCGTGTCCGACCGCAAGGTCGATCTTGCCGTTTTGGCCGCTGGGGCAATCGCAGCGGCTGGGCCGGTCCTTGACCAGGCCGGAATTCCGTTTCTTGCATGTCTTGACGGCACCGGATCCGTCGATATCGGTGAGGCGATTTCGGTCGGCGCGATCGGGGTTACTTCCGAGACTGCACAAGACATCGAGGTCGCAATCAAAGCAGTGCAGAGCGCCGGCAACTACCTCGACTCACGTTTTGCCGGCAGTGTCTTTTCCGAGTTGGTTCGTCTGCATCGACGCGATGCGCAACGCACCAAGGAGCTTGAGGCCCTTGTCGAGCAACTTCATGACGTCGCGGCAACCGACTACCTCACGGGTTTGCATTCTCGAGGCTACTTCTTTGACCGGTTGACGGCAGAGTTAGACCGCGCGCTCCGACACGGGCGCCCGGTGTCGGTTCTAATTGTCGATATCGATGGGCTCAATGACATCAACGGGCGTCGTGGGAGAGATGCCGGCGATCGTGTGATCAGAGATATAGGTATCGTCATCGCCGATGTCGTCCGGTCAGCGGACATCGCATGTCGCACCGGGGGCGACGAGTTTGCGGTGATTCTCCCTGAAACCGCTCCCGATGGGGCGTACCTGGTGGCTGAGCGGATCCGCGAATCTGTTCGAGGTCTCGTTGTCGGCGGAGTCGGGTCCGTGACAGTAAGTGTCGGTGTTGCCGGAGCGCCGTCGCACGCTTCAACTACCGACGACCTGGTTGACGCTGCCGATCGCGCTCTTTTTGTTGCACGGTCAACTCTCGGAGGCAGTGCCTGGGTAGTCGATTCCGGGGTTGCCGGCATTGAGACTGCATCCCGACGAACGCGTGCGGGCATTATCGACGTCCTTGTTCGTGTCATCCGGTTGCGAGATCCACAGCTCGCGGTGCGCGCCGAACGAACGGAGGCCATCGCGATTGCAATTGGAACACGCCTGGGACTAGCGACAGCACGACTTGAGCACCTCGCCATCGCGGCACTCCTGTCTGACGTCGGCAAGATCGGACTGCCGGACTCGATCCTTTACAAGACCGAACCGCTGACGGACGAGGACTGGGAAGCGATCCACAATTTTCCGAAGCGTGGTTTCGAGCTACTGGGGGGGTTCGTTCATCCCGATGTCGCAGAAGCGATTCTCTCGACCCACGAACGGTGGGATGGGACCGGGTATCCACGCAAGATCAGTGGAGAGAGTATCCCCGAATTCTCGCGGATTCTTCACGTCGCAGATGCCTACTCCGCAATGACGACCGATCGACCATATCGGGCGAGCCTCCCACTGGCTGAATCTCTCATCGAGCTGCGCCGTTGTTCGGGGACCCAGTTCGATCCGCGGGTTGTTGCGGCTGCGGTTGACGAACTCTCTCTCGGCGACGATCACGCGATCACAATCGCAGGTTGACCACGGCGGCCTTGTCGGGGGCGCTGAATCCCTCGTCCTATAACAAGACAGCCGCAACCGCCAGGAATCCGCCCATGCCGACAATGTCGGTGACCATCGTCAGGAAGATATTCGAGGCCAGGGCGGGATCGAGTCCGAGCCTTCGCAACAGGACCGGAATTCCAGCACCGGCAAATCCAGCAGCGAAGAAAGCCGCCAGGATCGCAATGAAGAATACGGCTGCAGTCTGCATCCCGAACAACAGCGCGGAGCCGGCTCCGATGACGACCGCAATGAGGATGCCGTTGAGGGCGCCAACGATGAACTCACGGCGGACGGCCCGCAGGGCTCGACCGGGAGGTAGATCACCGACTGACATCGCTCGGATGATCACGGCCAAGCTCTGTGCTCCGGCATTGCCGGCCAAAAGAGCAGTGAGTGGCATGTAGGCAGCGATGCGTACGTTGTCCTCGATGACGCCACCGAACTGGAGGATCACGACTGCTTCGACCATGCCGATGAGCAGATTCACGAGGATCCACGGGAACCGCCGGCGAACTGATGTATTGACCGGCGTAAATACTGTTTCTTCGGTACCGGCACCCACCATCGCCGCGATGTCTTCGGTTGCCTCGGCCTGTACGGCCTCGAGCGCCTCGTCGATCTTCACCATTCCAACGAGTCGGTGTTGGCTATCCACCACCGGGATCGCAAGCAGGCGGTAGCGTTGTACGAGTTCCGATACGACTTCTCGGTCGGTCGTTGTTGACACCGAAATCGGGTTCTCCACCATGACTTCGTCGAGTCCCATCCCCGGGCGTGCGAAGAACAACTCACGGAATGAGACCACGCCACGAAGGCGGCCGTCGGCGTCAACGGCGTAGACGTACATAAGGTTGTTGCCGAGTTCTTCATGGAAACGACGCAGCGATTCGATCGCTTCACCGGCGGTGATTCCGACGGGCAGCGAGACAACGTCGGTTGTCATCAAGCCGCCGGCTGAATCTGGTGCGTGGCGCAGAAGGTCGACAATCGCGGCCTTCTCGGCGGTATCGAGGCGGGTGAGTAGGTCAGTCTGGATCTCGTCGTTCAAGAGTCCGAGAATGTCCGCTGCCTGGTCCGGAGTCATCGATTGGATCAGACCCGCCGCAACGTCCGTCGATAGCTCGGGAATGAGGTTCGCCGATGCCTCAGGGTTCATCTCGTTGAGTACCTCGCCGGCGACCTCCGGGGCGAGACGTTGGAGGAGCGTTGCCGCGAACGGTTCGGTCAACACTTCGAGAATGTCCGCGGCGTTGTGAGGATTGGTCGAAGCCAGCGCGGTCCATTCGCCGGTGTGCTGCGCGAAGTATTCTTCGGCCTCGGCGGGTTTACGGCGCGCCAGATCACGGAGCCCATCGGCCACAATTCGGGGTCTGAGAAACTTCAGGCGCATTTCGGCAGGTTATCGCATAACAGCGGTGACGCCGCACTAGCAATGGAAGAAGCCCATAAAAAAAAACAGGCCCCCCAGGGGGGACGAGGGGGCCTGTTCGCACGGACGAGCCGTGCTACAAATAACTATAGACATGCACATATCGACGTCCAGTCGGTAGGCGACTTGTGCTGATCGGTAGTCCGGAATCGGTCTGTCCGCTGCAAAGGAGGCCCATGGAAAGGCATGCGGCGGCTCGGGACCCGGTATGGGGTAATGTCGCGGCGAAAGGAGGTGGCATACGTGCAACCTCGATTGACATCGTTTTCTCACGGAGCCGGCTGAGCATGCAAGCTCAGTTCTGATGAGCTGGCGCAAGTTTTGCGTCCCTTACACAACCGAATGCGGGTTTCTGATCCCAAGGTGCTCGTGGGCATCGGAACCGCGGACGACGCCGGTGTCTACCTCTTGCGCGACGACCTTGCGATTGTCCAAACCGTTGATTTCTTCACCCCGATCGTGGATGATCCGTACGACTGGGGGCGCATCAGCGCGGCCAATGCCCTTTCCGACATCTATGCAATGGGTGCCACACCACTGAGCGCATTGCAGATCGCTGGGTGGCCCCGAGATACTCTTCCGCTCGACATGCTCGGAGACGTGTTCCGCGGTGGCCTCACTGTTCTCGAAGAAGCGAACTGCTTGCTTCTTGGTGGCCACACCATTGCGGATGACGAACCAAAGTATGGGCTTTCGGTCACCGGCACTGTGCACCCTGATGATCTGGTGACGAACTCGGGCGCGTTGGATGGCGACGTACTCGTGCTCACAAAGCCGCTCGGGAGCGGTGTTATCGCAACGGGCATAAAACGTGGCGTTGTCGATGACGTCATCGTTGCCCCCGCCGTTGCGGCCATGGTGACGCTCAACGCCGGCGCGGCAAAGGCCATGCGCCGTATCGGTGCTCATGCTGCGACCGACGTCACTGGATTCGGACTGCTCGGGCATCTCGGTGAGGTGATCCGAGCATCACGGGTATCGGCGACGATCCGATGGGAAGCTGTACCTTTTTTTGATGGTGTCCATTCGCTCATTGCCGACGGCGTCATTCCGGGTGGGACGTTGCGCAACCTTGAAGCCGCGTCTCGCTTTACGAATTTCGGAACCTACGACCATGCAACTCAGGTCGCGCTTGCGGATGCACAGACCTCGGGAGGTCTGTTGATCGCTGTTGAGGCACCGATGGAAAAGGCACTTCTTGAGGCGCTGTTGGAGGAGGGTGTTTCCGGTGTGACCATTGGTTCCATCCGCTCGCGAAGTTTTGCGGACGGCCCGTCAGGCACGGTGACTGTCGAGTAGCGGTACCGGCCAGGTTCAATTGCGGTGGTCTATCCGGAGGGTATCTGGTACCACTCGGTTACGATTCCTGTCATGGAGCGCATCATTCAAGAACATCTCATCGATGGTGAACCGGTGATGGCACACGTCTTTGCACGCGATGAGCTGACATCGTGAAGCTGGCTACGTTCTTCGGGGTCGGATTGACGGGGTGGCTCGGATGGCGCCTCCTGGGTCCTTCGCCATCGCCGCCGGGCCGAGGCCGGCAATCGCGTCCGATCCGGATCCCGGGTCGGACGATATTCGTCGGCGACGACGAAATGTTCGTCCGCGAGGTCGGTCCGGTTGACGCTCCACCGCTCGTCCTGGTTCACGGCTGGAGCCTTGACGGTGAACTCACCTTCTACCGGATCATTCCCGAACTGGCGAAGGACTTCAGAGTCATCATTCCTGACCTGCGCAACCATGGTCGCTCCCGTTGGGTTCGGACCGGCACCGAGGTGGAGGACATCGCCGACGACATCGCCGGCATCTTCTGCGCGCTGGGTATTCAGAGCGCTCCGGTGTTTGGATACTCCCTTGGTGGGATGGTGGTTCAGGCTTTGATTCACCGGCATCCCGGCCTTGTCTCGTATGCGGTCCTCGGTGGCACCGCAGCCCGCCCCGTCAGGGAGCACCGTGGTATCACTCGAATCATTTTCTGGCTCGGGCGATTCCTCTCTCGGGTTTCCCTGCACGAAATGTCTGTTGGCACGGTGTCGTATCTCAGGAAAGTCGGAGGCCTTGCCCCGGAGCACGAGCGGTGGATGTACGAGGGACTCATGCGTAAAGACGGCTCCCTTCACTACGAGATAGGGAATGCTGTGTGGCGGTTTGACGGGCGCGACTGGTTGAAACAGTGGAAGACTCCGGTCACGCAGATCATTCCGACCGAGGACCAGCTTGTCGACCCGGCAGCTCAGTACGAGCTTGCAGGGCTTCTCCCCGCCGGCACCGAGGTGGTCGAACTCGTTGGCGGGAGGCACGAATCCGTCATCACGCTGGCTGATGAGTATGTCGCGGTGATTCGCCGTGTGCTTGGCGCCGACCACGAGACACGGTGACGTCAGCCACGGACGTCAGGTGTTATCGGGTGTGACCAGGGTCTCAATCAGTGGAGCGATGTGATCAGGCTGCTCAACGATGAGGTTGTGACCGGCCCGGGGAACCACGACGTGGCATCGAGACGGGCCGTCCGGATCGGCCGCCGCACACCAGGCCGCGGCGAGTGCACCGTATGTAGCGTCGCGGGATCCGGTCACCGAGACGACATGCATCGGAAGCGTCTGGGCCGCATCACCCAGCCAGTCCTGTTTGCCCTGCCCCAGCCCTTCAAGAGCTGCGGCCAGACCCTCAACCGTGTTCTCAAGGCGTACGGAACGGTCCCAGGCACTGGTAGCGGGGTCAAGTCCACAGGGTGCGGCGACGGGATGAGTGAGCCACCGGTCAATGAACCCTTCGATCGTACCCGTACGGATTGATTGTGCGAGGGCTGTTTCGCGGTCGGCCCGGTCGGCCCGTCTCTGAGGATCTTCAATACCGAAAGAAGCCGAGATGAGCACGAGCAAGGGGACCAGATCGGGGTGGTCGAGCGCGACCTGAACACCGATTCTTCCCCCGAGGGAGTACCCGATGACAGGCATCGGACCATGGTCCTGGAGGTGGAGCGCGAGGCTCTTGACCGCTCCATCGAAAGTCGGCTCGACCGTGGTTTTGCCATGTCCCGGCAAGTCAGGGGCGTGGAGTGAGAGATCCGTCCGGTCAGCGATCGGCTCAAACATCGCGCCGGTGAGTGTGAACCCGTGCAACAGCATCACTGAAGGCCCGCCATCGCCGAAGCGGTGGACGTTGAGATGGCCATTGGGCATGTTCACTCGATGACGCTCAGATGTGACGATCGGCTGACATCATCGGCGAAGTAGCGGTAGATCATCACGGCTATGCCTGCCAATATCGCGAGAGCGATAAGTCGCTTCACAGCAACCTCCTTCATCACGTAGTGTACGCCGCCTCAAAGTTTGTGATCGCACCCCTTCGTGGCGCAGTAGCCTGTCGCCCATGAATTCGAGCCGAGCACTTTCCCGAACCGCATGGGCCATGCT
>BDTL01000269.1 GCA_002898115.1 bacterium BMS3Bbin02
TGTCATAGTAATCATGTAGGATTGTATCATTTCAATTGCAACACTGTCGGGTGAGAGAAGGACACCATGGATATGGAAGGGCCGTATCACATCGGGGTCGGCGTCGAGGACCTCGAGGCTGCCATTGCTGACCTTGAACACTTGGGAATGCGCTTCACGCCAATCCAGACAAGGAACAAACCAATGGTGGGGCCGAACGGACCCTTCGACGCGGAACTTCGCTTCGTTTATACGATTGATGGGCCGCCCCATTTCGAGCTCGTCGACGCACCCGAGGGAAGCGGCCTGGCGCCGACGGTGTGGCACCTCGGCTACTGGGTGAAAGATCTTAAAGCAGCCACGAAGAAGATGACCGACGAGGGCGCAACCGTCACGCTGCGATACGACTCACCGGATAACGAACCATCGGGGTTCGCCTATCTGACGCTTCCGACGGGGGTCACCATCGAGCTCGTCGACGAGATCGGCCGTGGCAAACTCCAGGCAATGCTCGGCCACTAGAAACTATCTCAGCCGTCGTCGGGACCACGCAGAACTGTCCTGCGCGCAATTGTCGCGATATCGAATCCGGCCGAACTCTTGGGAGCGGCCGGGGCGTGAACCGTCTCCGGCCTGGCCTGCACCACAACAACGGGCTCACCTGCCCGCCAGTGACGAGCGATGACCCATTCGACATCGACCGGGTAGTTGTAGTGGGACTCAATCTCAAGAACGGCATCAACGATGGCGGCGAGTTCGTCGTCGTCGAGAACCCGGCGGTCACGCAACCTCGTTGGCATCTGCACTTCCACCACTCGACCTTTGCTGTAGTCGAACTGCGAGACGACCTCCTTGGTGTGCTCTTGATAGAGCAGTGTCCTTCGATCGGTCTTGCCGACCTCGATATGGTCGGGAGTAACCAGGCCCTGCACAACTGCCTCACCCCACCCCCAGTTCGCCTCTATGACCATGCGATCACGTTTACCGCTGACCGGATGAATCGAGAACGCGACACCCGAAGAGCGGGCATGGATTAGTTCGATGATCCCAACCGCCATTGGACTTGAGGTGTGGTCAATATCGTGGTGGAGACGGTACGAAAGGGCTCTGCCGCCAAACAAGCTGGCCCAGCACACCTTCACAGCGTCGAGGACATCCTCGACGCCGCTCACACCGAGGACCGTCTCGAACTGTCCGGCGAAGGAACTCTCAACCCCGTCCTCACCGGTTGCCGAGCTACGCACCGCGACCGGAACATTCAAATCCCGGCATTGATCCGAAAGTTCCTCGTACGCCTCCTCAACGGCCGTGCTGATCACGGGTGGGACAGGTGCGGAATGGAACGCACGGCGAATGGCCTCCGATGCCGCCTCGACCTGGTCAAAGTCATCGGGGTCGTCGACATCGCCCAGAAACTTTTCGATAGCGTGGTGGAGACCGGCCTCGGACACGAACATCCGATAGGCCCCGGTGGTCAACGCAAAACCCTCGGGTACAGTCACCCCGATTTTTCGTAGGGAACCAAGCCGGGCAATTTTCGATCCAGCAACCTCGACACCATCGTCGTCAAGATCGTTAGTCCAAACAATCAAAGCATCACTCATCGTCGCTCTCTCCACTCAGCCGCCGGCGAATCTCATTGCTATCCCCCCGTCGGGATGAAGCAAGGATCCGGTCAAGTAGCGGGAGTCCTCACTCAACAAGAACAACGCAGCAAGGGCAACATCGTGGGGTTCCCCCAAGCGGCCAAGGGGGACCCGTGCGGCCCACGTATCGAACCACTCCGACGATGAGCCTCCGCGCAGACGGGCGGCATCGTCGAGCATCGGAGTCTGGACATACCCGGGTCCGAGGGCGTTGATCCTGACCCCCAACGGCGCGGCTTCTAGTGCGAAAGCTCTGGTCAGCATCCACACAGCGGATTTCGATACCGAGTAAACGCCGGCAGTCGGGATCTTGGCGGCGACCGAAGCCAACGTGACAATGGACCCGGATTGCGACGCTTCAGCCATACGCCGGACACCCTCGCGAATGGTGAAGAACACGCCATTGAGATTGACATCAAGGACGAACTGCCACTGATCAGCGTCAAGGTCGAGGAGACCGGCAAAACCATCGTTGTCGGGATGGCCGGCGACACCTGCCGAGGCCACGATGCAGTCCGGTACCCCGAGGTCGGCTGTTGTTTCATCGAAGACGCGCTTCACCGCCTCCTCGTCTGCCACGTCAGCCAGGGCGACCATCGCCCGTTGGCCGACCCGCCGCACATCATCAGCTACAAT
The DNA here is from genome assembly GCA_002898115.1 of bacterium BMS3Bbin02. GTDB lineage: Bacteria > Actinomycetota > Acidimicrobiia > Spongiisociales > UBA5794 > BMS3BBIN02. Next base: position 2,262 of record BDTL01000269.1, read on the forward strand.
TTCGGCATCGTCGCGGCGGCCGGGATGTTCAACGACCGCGACGTCAGCACCCTCTTCGGCTAACAACCGTGCAGTTGCAGCCCCGATGCCGGACCCACCTCCCGTGATTAAGGCGATCCGATCCTTCATCCGGTCACTCATGCCGTGTCGATCCGCAACAACGGGTCCCCGACAGTCATCTCATCGTCGATGCCTGCAAGCAATTCGACGACCTTGCCCGCGACCGGAGAAGGAAGGTCGGTGGTCACCTTGTCCGTCTCCATCTCCGCGAGAGCTTGGCCTTCCACAACGACGTCACCGGGTGCACATCGCCACTCAAGAAGCACCGCCATCTCGGCGAGCTCCCCAAGTTTCGGAAGTTTGACTGTCACCATCATGCGCCCGCCTCCTGTGCATAGACATATCTGAACATGGCTTCGGCGTCCGCGGGAGGGCTCGCGAACGCAAACTCCACAGCAGCATCAATTCGTTGCTCGCAACGGGCACGAATCTCACCAACACCCGTGTCATTCAGGAGACCCTCAGCGGTCAACCGTTGCTCCATAATCGTGATGGGATCACGAGCCAGCCACTGCTCAAGCTCTCCCTCGGGACGATAGGCCGCGGGATCGGTTCGGTTGTGTCCCTCATACCGATAGGTCGTCGCCTCGACGAGCGTTGGGCCACCCCCCTGGCGGGCGCGATCGATCGCCTCTTGCATTGCGGCAGCGACGGCATCGACATCTTGTCCGTCGACCTGAGACCACGGCATTGCATAGGACTCGGCGCGCTTGGCGATCACGCTGACGGGTGTGGTCTTGTCGTATCGTGAGTATTCCCCGTAGTGGTTGTTCTCACAGACAAACACGGCGGGAACGTTCCACACTGAGGCCAGGTTGAGCCCCTCGTGGAACGCACCGATGTTGGTTGCGCCGTCCCCGAATATCGAGATGGCAACCTGGTCGCTCTCGGAGACCTGGATAGCCATGGCATTGCCGACGGTGACGGGGATGCCTGCCCCCATCAGCGTCACCGTGTACAGCAACCCGACGGTCGTGTCGGTGAGATGAATCGAACCACCGATGCCGCCGACGGCACCGTCTTGTCTGCCCATGATCTCAGCGATGAGGGCCTCGGGAGTGATGCCGAGCGCCAAACCGAGCCCATGGGCCCGGTGGGTGGCAACCACCAGGTCTGTAGGCCGAACAGCAACGGCGATACCGACTGCCACCGCTTCTTGTCCGTCACACGAATGGGTCGTCCCCCAACCGTGGCCCTCGGTCAGGAGATCCCGAATCCGTTGTTCAACAAGACGGATCTCGACCAACCGCTCATATTGAACGATTCGATCTCCCTGCAGCGCCTCTCGCCGATCGAGCGCCGATTGTCCTTCCAGCACGGTGGACGGCCCGGTCTTAGGGGCGTACGCCATCAGCTCACCTCCGCATGTTCGGTCTGCCACCACAACAATGGAATCGTGTCTGTAGCAAGGAATTGCTGTACTGCTTCCCCGACCCAACTCGGCGACGGGAAGTACAGCTCGGTCTCGAGCCGTCGGGCAAAGGGAACGGGAACGTCGGGACTCGTGATCCTGAAGATCGGCGCCTTGAGCTCTCCGAACAGCTCGGTTCCGACGTGAGCCGCGATAACGCCACCCCACCCGCCCGTGTTGGGTCCCTCTTCGATAACAATCAGGCGTCCCGTCTTGCGCACTGATTCGCAGACCAGCTCCTTGTCCCAGGGGCGGATAGAGCGCAGGTCGATAACCTCCAACGACGCCTCTGAGTCATCAGCCACCTTCGCACCGACGTCGACAGTCGAGCCAAGGGTCACGATCGTCGTGTCGACCCCGACCCGCAGTGTTTCACCGACGCCGAGCGGGATGATTGCATCAATCCCCGGTTCGAAATCCTCACGTTTGCCGTAGAGCATCCTCGGTTCAAGAACCACAACCGGGCCCTCTTCGCGAATCGCAGCTCGCAGCAGGCCGTACGCAGTCCGAGGACCAGAAACAGCAGCCACCTTG